>JBOGDG010000428.1:0-3468 GCA_050701655.1 Micromonosporaceae bacterium | reverse complement strand
GAGCAGCACGTACACGAGGTACGCGCCGGCACCGTACGGGACGGATACCTGCTGGTGCTGGTCGCGTCGCTGCCGCCGCAGGCGTCTAGCTCCGCGCTGGCGCGGCTGGCCGCGTTGACCCACGCCGGGCCCGAGTCGCGGGTGCACCTGATCTGCTGCGGCTACCCGCCGGCGCACCGTCCCGGCGGGCCACCGCCGGTGGAGAACACCGCGCTGCTCAGCGTCGCCGACGGGGTCGGCCGGCTCGGCAACCCGGCCGGGGAGCCGTACGGGAATGCCGGGCTGAACGCGCCGATCCGGCTGGAGCCGGCGCCCGACGAGCACCTGGTTTACACCGTCTGCCAGCAGCTCGCCGCCACCGCCCGAGCCGCCCAGGAGCTGCGGTTCGCCGACCTGATCCCCGGTACGCCGTGGCAGGAGAGCTCGGCGACCGGGCTGCGTACGGCGGTCGGCCGCTCGGGACGCGACTCCGTGGAGCTGGCGTTCGACGACGCCACGCCGCACTGGCTGGTGGGTGGGCGTACCGGCTCCGGCAAGACGGTCTTCCTGCTCGACGTGCTGTACGGGCTCGCCTCCCGCTACTCCCCCGACGAGCTGGCGCTCTACCTGCTCGACTTCAAAGAGGGGGTCTCGTTCACCGAGTTCAGCCCCACCGAGCTGGACCCGACCTGGATCCCGCACGCCCGCGCGGTCGGCATCGAGTCCGACCGGGAGTACGGCGTCGCGGTGCTGCGCGAGCTGGTCGCCGAGATGTCGCGCCGCGCCACGATGCTGAAACGCGCCGGGGTCAGCAAGATCGGCGACCTGCGGCGGCGCAAGGCCGACGTCGCGATGCCCCGGATCCTGGTGGTGATCGACGAGTTCCACGTGCTGTTCGCCGGCAACGACAAGCTGGCCGGCGAGGCGGTCTCGCTGCTGGAGGACCTGGCCCGGAAGGGTCGCTCGTACGGCGTACACCTGATCCTCGCCAGCCAGACCGCCTCCGGCGTGGAAGCCCTGTACGCCAAGACCGAGTCGATCTTCGGGCAGTTCCCGATGCGGGTCGCGCTGGCCGGCGGCGGCAACGTGCTGGCGACCCTCAACACCGCCGCCGACGGGCTGCCGATCGGCAGTGCGGTGATCAACGACTCCGGTGGCGTACCGGACCACAACCGGGTCGTACGGTTCCCCAACGCGCACGCGGAGGAGGAGACGCTCGCGGCCACCCGGCAGTGGATGTGGCACTCCCGTTCGCCCGGCGCGGCGCCCCCGGCGGTGTTCGAGGGGTTCGCCGAGCAGCAGGTCGAGCGCGATCCCACGTACACCGCCCTGACGCCGCAGACCCGGCACCGCTCGCTGCTGGTCGGCCGCAACGTGGACGTGGCGTCGTCGACCGCGCGGTTCAGCCTGGACGCCACTCCGGGTCGCCATCTGGCGGTGCTCGGTCCTCACCCGGTCGGCGCCGACATCCTGCACGCCGCGGTGGCCGGCCTGGCCCGGCAGCACGCGCCCGGCACCGCGCGGTTCGTGGTGGCGTCACTGGTGGAGGCCGCCGAGACGGTCGCAGAACAGACCCGCATGGTGGTACGCGATGCCGGCCACCCGGTCTCCGACGTGGACGCCACCGGGCTGCGCGCCGAGCTGGCCAAGCTCACCGAGTCGCCCGGCGACGGGCCGGGGCACACGTACCTGGTCGGGTTCGGGATGGACGCCGCCGCCGGCGTACTGGCGCAGCCGTCGCCTGACAACGTGATGCATACCGGTCGTACCGACCTTCGGGCCGTGCTCCAGGGCGGCCCGGCACGTGGCGTACACATTCTCGGGTGGTGGCGTGCGATCCAGCGCTTCTCCGACGACCTGGGTGGATCCGGGATGCGCGAGGATGTTGCCTGTTTGGTCGCGTTGAATGTCTCTGGTAGTGCGCTCGCGTCACACCTGGCGCAGCACACACTCGAGTGGAGTCCGCGACCGAACCGCGCATTGATGATCGACCTGCATTCGGATCGAAGTTCGCTGATCGTCCCGTTCGTACGACCCGGCCGACAGGGCGACGGAGGTGGCTTCTGATGAGCTGGCAGCGGTATTCGGCACTGGCGCGGCAACTGGAGGCGGTACGACGCAACGAGACTGCACGGACCGCCGGGCAGCGCCAAGAGGTCGAGTCCGGTCGAACCGCGCTCAGTCAGCTGGTCGACCGGCTCACGGAGCAACAGACGGCGCTCACCGAATCGGCCGCCCTGCTGCGAGTGCGGATGCCGCTGATTGACCCAGCCCCGAGTACGGCGATCACCGCGCAGGACGCGCTTTCGCAGGCGCACGCCGCAGCAGAACTGTCTGATCAGCAACGCGAGCAGGCTGTCGCTCGAGCACACGCGCCACGCTTCATGCCGGGTGCCTCGACGGTAGTACGAAATGCCGCCGTGTACGCCATCTGCGCCGCGGCGGCGCTGCTACTCAGCACGATCATGCAGGCCGCAATCGGCGACACCGATCCGACGACCGTGATGCTCTGGTCGCTGCTGGGCCTGCCGATGGTCGCGTTCTTCGTCGGTTATCTGCTCATCGGGATCGTCTGCACTCCCCGGATTCCGCCGAAGCCGCCAGAGAAAGATCAGTACGGACTCCCGCTGCCCCCGGAGAAACGCCTAGTGCCGCCGCTCCGGCGCAGCCCGCGACTCGGTTTCGCGATCTGCCTGCTCTCCGGGCCGCTGGTCTGGCTCGTGCTGAGCATGCTGTAAACGCCAGTGTTGCCTGGCAACCTCGCATCGACACGCGTCGCGGTAGGGTGCGCGAGGACGTAGCTACCAGTGACGGTTAGACCACGGGAGGAAGCAGTGAGCATCGAGCAGGCCAAGGCCGGCGTGGCGTCGTCGGGGCAGAGCGCGTCCCAGGCGATCGCACAGTTGCAGGGCGCAAAGCAGACCCTTGACCAGGCTGTGAGCACACTGGCCGCCGCCACCCAGGGCTCCTCGAACAGCTCAGTTGACCAGGCTATCGGCTACTACCGGCAGGCTCAGAACAAGATCGACGAGCTGGTGTCGATGATCGGCGCTGGGGTCCAGACGGGCAACCAGTACGCCGCCAGCCTCTGATCGGGCGCACCATGGCGATCGCTGAGGTCAAAACCGGCATGACGTCGGCTGCGAACAACATGAAGCAGGCGCATGCTGAGTTGCAGACACTGCGTGAGGAGATCGGCAAAGGTATCGCCCGCGTACGGTCGGCCACCCGTGGCACGACGCGAGACGAGGTGGATCAGGCGATCGCCGTCTGGCAGCGCGCCCATTCCGAGTTGGACCACGCCGGGCGCGCGATCACGACCGGCGTCGATCATGCCGAGACGTACGCGGCGCGGATATGAGCATCGGCGAGGTCGCCGCAGAGTTGGCATCCGCGGCCAGCGAGGCAACCGCCGCGGCAAGCCGAGCCGTGGTGGTCAGTCATGACATCGAGGAAACCGCCGCTGCAGTGGCGCGCCTAACCCACACC
>JBOGDG010000427.1:0-3475 GCA_050701655.1 Micromonosporaceae bacterium | reverse complement strand
CCAAAGGGGTGTCCACCACAGCCGAGCCGACCGCGCCGAGGTCGACCAGCAGTCCGCCGGCTGCGGCGAGACCTTCGCCGATCACCTCGACAACGATGAGCTGATCGTGTTCGGTGTTGTACGACTCGCCGGAGATCACCAGGCAGAGCATCCCGCCGGGCAACAGCGTGCCATCGGGTGCGAGCCATACCTCACCAAAGGCGGGGGTACGGGTCACTCGCCGGCCGCCCGGCGACGGCGCACGATCTCAGCGGCAAGCTGGTCGTTTCGAGCCGCCCGGTCTCCGGACAACAAGCCGGCCCGCTGCATGGTCAGCCTGTCTTCGCGGATCCGCCGACGCAGATCGTCCTGCCGCACCAGCCGATCGAGGTACGCGCCCTGGTCGAGCCCGTCTTCGGTGGCGCGCTGCCTGATGATGTCTTTGGTACTGACATTGACGGTCAGCTTCTCCTTGGCAGCCATACGGTCCATCGTACGGGCAGACTCCCGTACAAACATACGGCCCCGCGCTACGGGAGTACGACGACCTGGGCGGCGTACACCAGGCCGGCGCCGAAGCCCATCACGAGCGCGAGGTCGCCGCTGCGAGCGGTGCCGGCCTCGAACATCGCGTGCATCGCCAACGGCACCGACGCCGCCGAGGTGTTGCCCTGGTGCTCGATGTCGGTCGCCACCGCCACCTTGGCGGGCAGCTTCAGACCCCGCACCATCGCGTCGATGATCCGCAGATTCGCCTGGTGCGGGATGAACGCGCCGAGGTCGTCGACGGTGACGCCGGCCGCCTCCAGCGCGCGCCGCGCCACCGGGATCATGGAGTACACCGCCCAGCGGAAGACCCGTTGGCCGTCCATCTGTACGTAGCCGGGCTCACCGTTGTTGATCAGTGTGACGAAGTCCTTGTTCTGCCGGATAGCGTCGCCCTGCTCACCGTCGGCGCCCCACACCACCGGCCCGATCCCGGGCTCGCCGGAAGGGCCCAGCACCACCGCGCCTGCCCCGTCGGCGAAGATGAACGCCGTCGAACGGTCCTCCGGGTCGGTGAAGGTGGAGAGCTTCTCCGCGCCGATCACCACCACGTACTCGGCGGTGCCGCCGCGGATCATGTCGCTGCCCAGCGCCAACCCGTGGCAGAAACCGGCGCACGCCGCGCTGATGTCGAACGCGGCGGCGTTCGTACACCCGGCCTGCCGGGCGATCTCCACCGCGCTGGCCGGGGTGTTCATCAGGTACGTGCTGGTCGCCACGATCAGTACGCCGACCTGCTCCGGCGCGACACCGGCGGCCTTGATGGCGTCCCGCGCGGCCGCCACCGACATGCTGATCAGCGTCTCGTCCTCGGTGGCCCAGCGCCGCTCGATGATCCCGGAACGGGTCCGGATCCACTCGTCGCTGGAGTCGATCCGCTCGCAGATCTCGGCGTTGCTCACCACCCGCGAGGGACGGTAGGCACCCAGACCCATGAGCCTTGTGTACGGCGACCCCGTCGGCGCCGTGATACGTACGGTCACCGCCTCAGTTAACCAGCGCACACCCCGTCGCGACCACTGTCTGGACCCGGGCTGGGTCTATCGATGAGTACCCCGGTACCCTGGACAAGTTCGTCAGTCGACTTCCCACGCCAGCGTCTCTCAGGCCGGATCGGCCGGGTGCTGGCGTGGCTGGTAACGCAAGGGGTTCACGGTATGGGTTCGGTGGTCAAGAAGCGCCGCAAGCGGATGGCGAAGAAGAAGCACCGCAAGCTGCTGCGCAAGACCCGCGTCCAGCGTCGCAAGCTGGGCAAGTAACCCGTACCGGGCGCCGTACAACGGCGTCTACGCGCCCGGGCCGCTCGATGTCTGGAGTCTCGTCGACTCGAGGAAGGCGCCATGCCAGCAGAGGCCACCGGATCCAGGACCGTTCTCGTGACGGGAGTGAGCCGCTACCTCGGCGCGGTGGTGGCTGCCCGGCTGGCGGCCGACCCCGGCGTGGACCGGGTGGTCGCGGTCGACACCAGTCGCCCGACCGGTGAGGCCGCCGCACTGCTCGCCCAGCACACGGGGCCGGCCGCGGCGAAACCGACCCGCCGCCGCAAGGCCGATGAGCCGGCCGTCCGCCGCCCGGCGGATCAGCAGTTCGGCGAGAAGCTGGAGTTCGTACCCGCCGACATCCAGAATCCCCTGATCGCGAAGGTGATCGTGGATTCCGGGGCCGACAGCGTGCTGCACATGGCGGTGCTCGGCTCGGCGGCGCGCGGCGGCGTACGGTCGGCGGCCAAAGAGCTGAACGTGATCGGCACCATGCAGCTGCTCGCCGCGTGCCAGAAGGCGCCCGCCGTACGCAAGCTGGTGGTGAAGTCGTCGGTGGCCGCGTACGGCGCCTCGCCGCGTGATCCCGCGATGTTCACCGAGGACACCTCGCCGCGCGAGACGCCCCGTGGTGGCTACTCGAAGGACATCATCGAGATCGAGGGCTACCTGCGCGGCTTCTCCCGGCGCCGCCCCGACGTGGCGGTCACGGTGCTGCGGTTCGCGCCGTTCATCGGCCCCAGCGCCGACACCGCGATGACCCGCTACTTCTCGCTGCCGGTGGTGCCGACCGCCCTCGGGTACGACCCGCGGATGCAGTTCGTACACATCGACGACGCGCTCGAGGTGCTGCACCGCTCCGTGATGGAGGAGCACCCTGGGGTGTTCAACGTGGCTGGCGACGGGGTACTGCCGCTGTCGCAGGCGATCCGCCGGGCGGGGCGGGTGCCGGTGCCCGTACCGGAGATAGGGCTGTTCGGGGTGGCTGAGGTGGCGAAACGCAGCGGGATGTTCGACTTCTCGCTGGACCAGCTCGACTTCCTCAAGCACGGCCGGGTGGTCGACACCTCCCGGCTGTTCGCCGAGTACGGGTTCCGCCCCCGCCGCACCATCGACGCGTTCGACGACTTCGTACGCGGGCACGAGCTGTCGTCGGTGATCAGCCCGGACAATGTGGCCGCGATGGAGGGGCTGCTGGTCGATCAGCTTCGGCAGGCGCGGCGAAGTTTCACATCCAACACCGCGGGTGAATCAGGGGAGGATGGATGATGTCCGGCGAGGTGATCCGACTCAACGACCATGCGAAGCGCGCTGATCTCGGCAAACCGACCGACCCGACCGCCCGGATCGCACCGCGCGGCTCGCGGGCGCGCCGGCCCCGGCAGCCGGTGATCCCACGCCCCGAGCAGCTGGCCAACGGCGAGCTGCATGCCCCGCCCCGAGCCCGCAGGCGGGAGGGCCCGCTGCGGGCGGTTGACGCGACTTCGGCGCCCGTGGCGACCGGCAACGAGCCGGACGAGTGGGATCGCCGGATCGCCAGCCTGCTGGCGTTCCTGCGGCGCCGGATCACCGGCGAGTACCAGGTCGACGAGTTCGGGTTCGACCCGGATCTCACCGACAACGTGCTGGTCCCGCTGCTGCGGCTGGTCTACCGGCACTGGTTCCGGGTCGAGGTGAGCGGGGTGGAGAAT
>JBOGDG010000426.1:0-3478 GCA_050701655.1 Micromonosporaceae bacterium | reverse complement strand
GTCCAGGGGCCAGGCTCGGCGCGACCGGGGAGCCGGGTGGTGCGCTCCGACTCGCCGAGGTCGCTGCCGGGGCGCCACGCCGGCTCCGGGGAGTCCGGCCACGGCGGCGCGGGGCGGGTGGGCTCCTCGGAGACGTACCCGAAGGCCTCGTAGCGACCCTGGTCCGGGCCGCTCGGCGCACCGGCGAAGGTGCGGGTGGGCTCCTCCGCGCCGAACGTCTGCCGGGCGCCGGCCGGGGTCGGGGACCCGATCGGTGCCGCGCTGTCGGAGAGGAACGCGTCATCGGGCTGGTCGAACTTGGGCCAGCGCCGCCAGCGACCGATGCTCAGCAGCGCCACCACCATCGCCGCCCCGAGCAGGCCGAGCAGCCCACTGGACGGTGGCGCGATCACAACCATGCCGCCGTCGATGCCGAGCAGCTTGGTGGAGCCGAGCTTGGGCATCGCGGTGGGGCGCAGCACGAACAGCGCCTGGCCGCCGAGTAGCAGCAGCCCGGCGACCACCGGCCCGAGTGGCGAGATCCGGGTGCTGGCGATCAGTCCGACCAACAGCCCGGCGGCACCGATGATCGCCAGCGCGGTGAAGGCGCGGCCGGAATCCCAGTTACCTTCCACCATGGCTCTCGCCAGCTTGGCCTGACCGATTCCGGTCGCGACCCAGACCACCGGTGCGATCAGCAGACCGGCGAGGAGACTCAAGAAATGTCGCACGGGGTGTGCCTTCCCTGGGGGACGGTCCGTCTGGCACCGTACCTTCTCTTGCTATGAGCGAGAACCCCAGTCCGGATGCCAAAAAGCCGACATCCTTCTCACGCGTCACGCTGAGTCGCATCATGTCCACGGTCGATGTAAACCTGTACGGCACCGTGCACGGCGGCGTGATCATGAAGCTGATGGACGACGCGGCGGGTGCGGCAGCGGCCCGCCACAGCGGCGGCAACGCGGTCACCGCGGCGATCGACGAGATCGTGTTCCTGGAGCCGGTACGGGTGGGCGATCTGGCGTACGCGCACGCTCAGGTGAACTGGACCGGGACCAGCTCGATGGAGGTCGGCGTACAGGTGCTGGCCGAGCGGTGGGACCGGGCCGGCACCGACCCGGTACGGGTGGCCACGGCGTACCTGGTGTTCGTCGGGGTGGACGCCACCGGGGGACCCCGGCGGATTCCCGCGGTGGCGCCGGAGTCCGACACCGACGTACGGCGGTTCCGGGAGGCGGACATCCGCCGCGAGCACCGGCTGGCGCGGCGTACCGCCATCCTCGCCTCGCGCGGCGAAGGCTAGAGGCTGGCTGGCCCCGGCCGCGGACCCGGGTTTGTGGTGGCGGAGCCCATTGCGTACGGCGGTGACCGGCCGGGCAAGATGAGCGGCGTCCCCCTACGACGCGGTGGAGGAGCCCGATGACCTTCGGTGACGTGCTGTGGCGGCCGCCGGCCGACGTGCTCGACAAGTCCCGGATCGGCGACTACCTGCGCTGGCTCGCGGTCCACCGCGGATTCCACGCGAGCGACTACGACACGCTCTGGCGCTGGTCGGTGGACGACCTCGCCGGCTTCTGGTCCTCGATCTGGGAGTACTTCGGAGTGGTGGGGCACGCCCCGTACACCCGCGTGGTCAGCGGGGAGATGCCCGGCGCGCGCTGGTTCGACGGCGCGACGCTGAACTACGCCGAGAACCTGCTGCGGATGCCCGGGCTGGACGACGACGCGGTCGCGGTGATCGGCCATTCCCAGACGCGTGACCCGGTGACGCTGACCGCCGCGGAGCTGCGTGACCAGGTGGCACGGGCCCGCGCGGGGCTGGTGCGGCTGGGCGTCGGGCCGGGGGACCGGGTGGCGGCGTACCTGCCTAACATCCCGGAGACGCTGGTGCTGATGCTCGCCACCGCCAGTCTGGGGGCGATCTTCTCCTCGTGCGCGCCGGAGTTCGGCACCCGCAGCGTGGTCGACCGGTGGCGCCAGATCGAGCCGAAGCTGCTGGTGGCGGTCGACGGCTACGGCTACGGCACGAAGTCGATCTCGCGGCGGGACGAGGTGGCGGCGATCCGGGACGCGCTGCCCAGCCTGCAGCATGTGGTGTCGCTGCCGTACCTGGGCGAGGGGCTGCCCTCCTCGCTGTCCTGGTCCGAGCTGGTCGCGGAGCCGGGGCCACTCGAGTTCCGTGCTGTGCCTTTTGATCACCCGCTGTATGTCCTCTACTCCTCGGGCACCACCGGGCTGCCGAAGCCGATCGTGCATGGCCACGGCGGCATCCTGCTCGAACACCTCAAGGCGCTCGCGCTGCAGATGGATCTCGGCCCGGCGGACCGGTTCTTCTGGTTCACCACCACCGGCTGGATGATGTGGAACTACCTGGTCTCCGGCCTCGCCGTCGGCAGCGCGGTGGTGATGTTCGACGGCGACCCGGCCAAGCCGGATCTCGGGGCACTGTGGCGGCTCGCGGGGGAGTCGGGGATGACCTACTTCGGGACGTCGGCGCCGTACCTGCTCGCCTGCCGCAAGGCCGGTCTGGTGCCGAGCGAAGTCGCCAGCTTGGATGCGGTGCGCGGCGTCGGGTCGACCGGCGCGCCGTTGCCCCCCGAGGGATTTTCCTGGGTGTACGAGAATGTCGGCGCCGAGCTGCTGCTGATGTCCTTCTCCGGCGGCACCGACCTGTGTACGGGCTTCGTCGGCGGCGCCCCGCTGCTCCCGGTGTACGCCGGCGAGATCTCGGGCCGCTGCCTGGGCGCGAAGGTGGAGGCGTACTCCCCGGAAGGGAAACCGCTGGTCGGGGAGCTGGGGGAGCTGGTGATCAGCGCCCCGATGCCCTCGATGCCGGTCGGCTTCTGGGGTGACGACGACGGGAGCCGCTACCGGGAGGCGTACTTCGACGTGTTCCCCGGCGTGTGGCGGCACGGTGACTGGATCACGATCACGGAACGCGGCTCGTGCGTCATCACCGGCCGCTCCGACGCCACCCTCAACCGGGGCGGGGTACGGCTGGGCACCGCCGAGTTCTACTCCGTCGTCGAGGGGCTGGACGGGGTGGCGGATTCGCTGGTCGTACACCTGGAAGACGCCGAGGGTGGGGCCGGTGAGCTGCTGCTGTTCGTGGCGTTGACGCCGGGGGTGGACTTCGACGACGCGCTGCGGGCGCGGATCGCGGGCGCGCTACGCGCCAACCTGTCGCCGCGCCACGTACCGGACGCGATCTACCCGGTGGCGTCGGTGCCCCGCACCCTGTCCGGTAAGAAGCTGGAGGTGCCGGTGAAGAAGATCCTCACCGGTACGCCCGCCGACACCGCCGCCGCGAAGGGTGCTCTCGCCAACCCCGAGTCCCTCACCGCGTACGAGGAGCTGGCTAGAGCTCGACGGTGATCTGCTCCTGGGCACGGCGGGCGTCGAGTTTGGCGGGGTCGAGGTTGCGGCACAGGACCACCGAGGCGCCGGCGGCGAGCGGGGTGAGCAGCCAGTCCAGTGGGCGCGCCGGGCAGTCCGGCGC
>JBOGDG010000425.1:0-3513 GCA_050701655.1 Micromonosporaceae bacterium | reverse complement strand
ACGACCTGATGGAGGTCGCGCTGGCGGCGGTGAAGCTGGCGCACGAGGCGCAGGGCGCGCCGACCGAGGAGGAGATCCCGGAGATCTCCGAGAAGCCGGCCCGCGCCGTTCGCGGGGACACCTCGGGCCGCGACGCCGGCGGACGGGGACCGCGGCGGCAGGCCGGACGGGACGGCCTGGACGCCCGGCTGTTTCTCGGGGTGGGGCGCCGGGCCGGGATCCGGCCGCAGGATCTGGTGGGCGCGATCGCCGGTGAGTCGGGGCTGAGCGGGCGCGACATCGGGTCGATCGAGATCTCCGACCGGTTCTCGCTGGTGGAGGTGCCCGAGTCCGCGGTGGACGAGGTGGTCGCGGCGCTGCGGCGCAGCACTATCAAAGGCAAGAAGGTGACGGTACGCCGCGACCGCGAGCCGGGCCGGCCACGGCGCACCCGCCCGCGTTCGTCCTAGCGGGGACTCCGGGTCGCAGGCGGGCCCGGGTCGTTATCGATCCGAAAGATCTATGACGAAGCCGTGACGTGGTCGGGATTCTGACACAGCAGGGCGGCGGCCGGGCGGACAGTTTGCGGGTATCACCCGTCAAAGCGCGGTCGCGGTACGCGGGGGGCGAGGCGTCGACCGCGCTTCCGAACCCTCTGGGGGGACCCATGAAACGCCTCGTCTTCCTGTTCCATCTCGCGGTGGCGTTGCTCGCCGCGTTGGCCTTCGCCGCGCCCGCGCAGGCCGCTGTCGGCAGCAGCACCAGCGCGGTGCAGCTGTTCTCCGATGGCTCGGCCGTGCCGGGTGCTTCGTCCACGTTGACGCGTACCGGCAGAGGGGTGTCGGTGTCGCTGCGTACGTCAGGGCTCACCGCCGGTGACGCGGTGACCGTCTGGTGGGTGGTGTTCAACCATCCCGAGGAGTGTCAGGGGATGGCCGGCTCGCCGTACCGGTGTGGGGAGCCGGACCTGTTCAACCCAGATGTGGAAGCCTCGGTGCAGTACGCCGGCGGCCACATCATCGGTGGCAGCGGCAGTTACAGCATCGGCTCGTACCTCAGCGAGGGCGACACCACCGGCTGCGCGCTGGGTGACGAGCTGCTGTGCGCCGGGCTGATCGACGCGCAGGTCGCGGACGTGCACTTCGTGGTGCGTACCCACGGCGAAGCGTTGCCGGAGTACCTGCCGGGGCAGTTCCAGTCCTTCGGCGGTGCCTGCGGCAACGTACCCGAGGAGTTCGGTGGGGGCGGACCGAACATGTGCGAGGACCTGCAGTTCTCGGTGCACGAGACCAGCTGAGGATGTCCACGTAGAGACACCCATCGATCGGTTCGACGAGCTTCGTCATCCAGGGATGTTCCATCTTGGCGATGGTGGGTCCTGCGGTCCGAAGACCGTCTGTTCCTCTCCCGGTGCGACGCTCGATCCCCTGATCGATGGGTGTCACCTACCACTGTGCGCCCGGGTGGCCGCGTGCGGCAGGGACGGAAGTCCCGACCGGCGCCGCCATCCGGTCCCGTCTCCGGCGGGGACGGGGCGTTCGACCCGTACCCCCGATGTCCTCCGGTCCTACGCGGTACCCACGCGACCCCGGCCGGCAAGGGCTGGCTCGACGGCGGCTCGCCGACCAAGGGCTTCCTGAGCGGAAGCGCCGCCGGCCCGTTGGAGGACTTCTACCGGACAATCGCCGGGACCGGCTGGGCGAACACGCTGTTCATGCTGGGCCTGCTGGGCATCGGCGTGGCGCTGCTCGCCGGGATCGGGATGCGGATCGCGCCGGCTCGGGCGCGGTGCTGATGGCGCTGATGCGGAGCGAGGCGTTGCCGCCGGCGACCAACCCGATCATCGACGACCACATCGTGCTGGGATCCTGCTGATCGGGCTCGCGCTGGTCAACGCCGGTGACACCTGGGGTCTCGGCCGCTGGTGGTCCCGGCCGGAGCTGGTCGAGCGGTACCCGGTGCTGCGGTAACCCGGACCGATCAAGGCCGGCGCCCGCCGTACGGGGCGCCGGCCAACGCCGTAGGAGCCGCCCTCGACAGCTTGGGCAGTCGCGGCGTCACGGCGCCAGCAGTCCAGCTCGGATGAGCGTCGCGGTGGCTGCCCGGTGCGGGCTGCACGGGTACGCCTCATGGCACCCCGCTGCGACGCACATCCCCGGAGCGACGATCGACGGGAAGTGCTGCCGCAGCGTTGCCCGCGCCTCCGCGATCTCTTCGTCGGTGGGTGGACGGGGACGCGGCCGGCGTCGCCCCGCCACCGCGTCCGCCATCGTCGGCTTCATCCGACCAGCACCCGCCACGCGAGTACGACCGGCGTGGCGATCATGACGGCAACGATCACCGAGATCAGCCCGACCCGCTCCCAGTCGTACCGGCGATCGGTGCCACGACGGTGGGAAGTACGACTGTCGCGTCACGCACCACCCGGCACGGCCACGGCTCGTGGCAGGAGGCGCACCGCTGCGTCCACCACACCTTCTCGTGACCCTGTATCAGCGATCGGGCCATTCCCTCGTCACCTCCATAGGGGAGTGGCCGACGCTCCCTACTCGCCATGACACAACTCCTCCGGCCCTGAGTGTGATCGTGATTCCAGTAATACTGGACTGACAGGAGTACATCACTCACTGCAACGAGAAGTCAAGGCTGCAATTCCAGTGATACAGGCCTAAGATGAGGTCGATCTATCGCCCACGGGAGTCCGGGAGGATCCGATGCGACTCACTCGAATTGCAGGCCCGATGAACGGCGACGGCCCGTGCTCTGACGCCGTTACCTGCCCGACCGTGTACGAGACTGACCGCGGCACTGTGGTCGTTCAGGGGTGCGTGTTGGACGAAGCTGAGCTAGCAGAGGTGCAACTCTCCACACGTGAGTCCGCCGTGGAGATTCCAGCAGCCCTACTCGAGGAGGTAGTACGTGCTCGCCGCAGCTGAGTTGCTCGCCTACATCGATGATCGATTGACTCGTGAGGTCTTCCGCTTGGAGTTGCTGGACCGGTACGAGGTCGAGTCGGACGGAAGCGACTTCGCGCGATACCTGCGCGGCGACCAGGAACCGACCCCCGAGCGCAAACAACCCTGGCTCGATCGCCTGGCGCGGCTGCGCCAGGCCGGCATCCGGAACCATCGCGTACACCTGCTAGCCACGCCGCTCACCGACTACCTTCGCTACGAGTGCGAGTGGGGGTACGTCTGGAACGCGCGCGCCGGGGAAGAGATCGGGATCATCGACCGGTCAGAACGGGAGGCTCCGAACCTGCCCGTGGATCATGACTTCTGCCTGATCGACGACACGCACGCGGTCCGCATGAACTACGACGACGAGTGTCGGTTCGTGGGCGCCGAGCAGGTCGATGAGTCGGATGTTGCGCCGTACAAAGAAGCACGGGATCTGTTGGTACACGCGTCCGAGCCGTTCGAGGAATGGTGGGCGCAGCATCCCGAGGAGTGGCGGGCGAACCGCGTGGCGTAATAATGGCCAACACGATGGCCGACCCTGCTTCTTCGCCACCGGCCGGGCGCGGTCCTCACG
>JBOGDG010000424.1:0-3539 GCA_050701655.1 Micromonosporaceae bacterium | reverse complement strand
GGTTGCGCCTCAGGCGGTGGCCGCCTTCGCCAGCGCGTCCAGATCGGCGGCTTCCGGGACGTACTCCCGAGCGGTCATGGTCTTCCTCTTAGCCCCGACGGGGCCCGTAGCCGACACGCGGCGTCAGCCGGCAGGATCAGGGGATGGAATTTCAGGACGTGGTACGCCGTCGCCGGATGATCCGCAACTACGACCCGGATCGCGCGGTGCCGCCGGAGCTGGTGGAGCGGATCCTGGATAACGCGATCCGGGCGCCCAGCGCCGGCTTCTCCCAGGGCTGGGGGTTCCTGCTGCTGGACACGCCCGGGGACGTGGCGCGATTCTGGGCCAGCGCCAGTCCCGAGGACCACGTGAAGCAGCGCTGGCTGTCGGGGATGACGAAGGCGCCGGTGATCGTGGTGCCGCACTCGAACAAGAGCGCATACCTGGAGCGGTACGCCGCGCCGGACAAGGGCTGGGCAGACCGGGACGAGACGCGCTGGCCGGTGCCGTACTGGGACATCGACACCGGGTTCGCGTCGCTGCTGATGCTGCTGACCGCGGTCGACGCGGAGCTGGGCGCCTGCTTCTTCGGGATCATGCCGGAGCGGATCCCGCCGTACCGAGCCGAGTTCGGGGTGCCGGAGGAGTTCCACCCGATCGGCGCGATCACGATCGGCTACCCGGCACCGGATGCGAAGTCGCCGTCGCTGAAACGCGGCCGGCGCGGCGTCTCCGAGGTGGTGCACCGCGGCGGATGGCGAGTGATGGACGGCTAACGCTGGCGGGCTCCGATACGCTGTGGGGTGGAGTGGGCCCGCCCGGGGAGGGAGCAGCACCTCGTGATCTTCAAGGCAGTACGCGAGGGCAAGCCGTACCCGGAGCATGGTCTGAGCACGAGGGACTGGGCGCAGATCCCGCCCCGCCCGGTGCGGCTCGACCAGCTGGTCACCATCAAACGTCACCTGGCGCTGGATCGGCTGCTCGCCGAGGATTCCACCTTCTACGGCGACCTGTTCCCGCACGTGGTGCAGTGGCAAGGCGCCCTCTACCTGGAGGACGGCCTGCACCGGGCACTACGCGCCGCGCTGCAGCAGCGTACGTCGATCCACGCCCGCGTCCTGGTGCTCCCGCTGGCCCCCCGCGCCGCCGGCCACGCCGCCGTAGTCCCCGCCGAGCCGGGACCCCCCGCATCCCCACCCGCCTGACCCGCCGCCACCGCACGCCACTCCGCCACCCGCTGCGATGGGAGGCCGGAGCGGGCTGGGTTACGGTCAGCGGGGGACGACAGGAGGAGGCCGGATGGCTGACCGGTTGGCGCCGCTGCAACTGCTGGACACCGACGCGCTGCTGAGCGAAGAGGAGCGCGCGATCCGGGACACCGCGCGCCGGATCGCCGACGAGAAGGTACGGCCGTACGTCGCCGACTGGTTCGAGCGGGGCACCGCGCCGGCGCGGGAGCTGGCGAAGGAGTTCGGCGCGCTCGGGCTGCTCGGCATGCACCTGCAGGGGTACGGCTGCGCCGGCGCGTCCGCGGTGGCGTACGGGCTGACCTGCCTGGAGCTGGAAGCGGCCGACTCGGGCGTACGCAGCCTCGTCTCCGTGCAGGGCGCCCTGGCGATGTACGCCATCCACCAGTACGGCTCCGAGGCCCAGAAGCAGCAGTGGCTGCCGGGCATGGCGCGCGGCGAGCTGATCGGCTGCTTCGGGCTGACCGAGCCGGACCACGGCAGCGACCCGGCGGGCATGTCGACCCGGGCCACGCGCGACGGCGACGACTGGATCCTGCACGGCACCAAGCTGTGGATCACCAACGCGCCGGTCGCCGACGTGGCGGTGGTCTGGGCGCGCGGGGAGGCCGGGATCCACGGTTTCCTGGTGCCGTTGGACACCGACGGCGTCACCGTCAACGAGATCCACAACAAGCTGTCGCTGCGCGCCTCGATCACCGGCGAGGTGGTGTTGGACGAGGTCAGGCTCCCCGCCGACGCCCAGCTTCCGGAGGCGCGTGGTCTCAAGGCCCCGCTGTCGTGCCTGACCGAGGCGCGGCTCGGCATCGTCTGGGGCGCGCTCGGCTCGGCCCGCGACTGCCTGCAGACCGCGATCGAGTACGCCCTCACCCGGGAGCAGTTCGGCAGGCCGATCGCGTCCTTCCAGCTCACCCAGGCGAAGCTGGCCGACATGGCGGTCGAGCTGAACAAGGGCTACCTGCTGGCGCTGCACCTGTCCCGCGCCGCCGACGCCGGCACGCTGCGCCCGGAGATGGTCTCCGTCGGCAAGCTCAACAACGTACGCGAGGCGCTCGCCATCGCGCGGCAGTGTCGCACCATCCTGGGCGCCAACGGGATCAGCGGGGAGTACCCGGTTATGCGGCACATGGCCAACCTGGAGAGTGTGCTGACGTACGAGGGGACCAGCGAGATCCACACCCTCGTGCTCGGCCAGGCGCTCACCGGCATCCCCGCCTTCACCTGAGCCGCCCAGCCCAGCCGCCCAGCCCAGCCGCCCAGCCCAGCCGGAGCCGGTGCTGGTCGGCAGCCGTGGCCGGCGTTAGGGTCCGCAGCATGGCCGGTACGGAGACGATCTTCACCTGGGGCGCGCCGCCGCTGAAGTTCGGGGCGGGCGCGCTCGACGAGCTCGGGTACGACGTCGCCGCGCTCGGCCTGCGCCGGGTGCTGATCGTCACCGACCCGGGAGTGGCGGCGACCGGCGTACCAGAAAGGGCGGCGCAGCGGCTCCGGGAAGCCGGCCTCGACGTGACCACCTACGACCAGGCGCATGTGGAGCCGACCGACGCCAGCCTGCGGCAGGCTGCCGACTTCGGGCGCGCGCACCCGGCAGACGGCTACGTCGCGATCGGCGGCGGCTCGGCGATCGACACCGCGAAGGCGGTCAACCTGCTGACCAGCAACCCCGGCGACCTGATGGCGTACGTCAACAAGCCGGTCGGCGAGGGCAGGGCACCGAGCGAGCCGCTGAAGCCGCTGGTGGCGGTGCCCACCACCGCGGGGACCGGCTCGGAGAGCACGCCGGTGTGCGTGATGGACGTGCTGGGGCTGCGGGTGAAGACCGGGATCAGCCACCCGAAGCTGCGCCCGGTGCTGTCCATTGTGGATCCGCTGCTGACGTTGACGCTGCCGCCGGAGGTGACCGCGGCGGCGGGGATGGACGTGCTGTGCCACGCGCTGGAGTCGTACACGGCGCGGCCGTACACGGCGTACCCGCGGAAGGCGGCGACCGACCGGGTGGCGTACTGCGGGGCGAACCCGATCTCGGACGCCTGGACGGAGCGGGCGTTGACGCTGTTGGCGCGCAGCTTCCGGACGGCGGTACGCGACGGCGGGGACATTGACGCGCGGCACGACATGATGCTGGCGGCGACGTTCGCGGGGATGGGGTTCGGCAACGCGGGCGTACACATCCCGCACGCCTGTGGCTACCCGATCGCCGGGCTGGTACGCGACTACCGGCCGGCCGGGTACCCGTACGCGGAGCCGATGGTGCCGCACGGGCAGTCGGTGTCGCTGACCGCGCCGGCGGCGTTCCGGTTCACCTTCGAC
>JBOGDG010000423.1:0-3548 GCA_050701655.1 Micromonosporaceae bacterium | reverse complement strand
GCCGTAGAGCACGACGGTGTCGTCGTTGGCGATGCCCTTGGCCGACAGCAACTGCTCGAACTGCGTCTTGTTGACGAAGTCCCGGCGTACCTGGTCCTGCAGTTCCGTCTTCCAGTCCAGCCGGACAGCGCCGGGAATGTGGCCCCCTTCGTACGCGGTGGTGTCCTCGTCGACCTCGACGAAGACCACACCGGGCTGGCCGATGCTCTTCTCGGCCCACTCTGCGGAGACCAGGGTGTCTTCGCGGCTCATGCGTTAGCTCCTTCTCGGGTTGCTTGGTGGTTACTGGGGCTGGCCAGGTCTCGGGTGACCCTGGCCGGTAGGGGGCGGTGCGTGAGTCGGCGGATCAGCAGGTACGCCTCGCAGCCCAGGCACAGGCCGAACGCGGCGTTGAGGAACGCCGCCACCAGCGCGAACGCCGCGGCGACGATCCCGACGGTGGGGGCGCCGGCGAGGTAGCCCGCGGCGGAGACGGCGGCGAAGCCGAATCCCACGAGCTGGGCGAAGCGCACCGGCTCGGCCGGCTCCAGCTCGCTCGGCCGGGCCAGTCGCGGCGCCACCAGGTGGCGGTAGATCAGGGAGTACGGGCCGGACTTCGGGCTGGCCGCGGTGATCGCGAAGACCGCCGCCTGCGCCAGCGCGAGCCAGCCGGAGCCGGTGACCAGCACCGCCACGAGTACGGCGGTAGTGAGCCACGCGGCGAATCGGGGACCTCGAGGATCGAGCATTGTCGTCGCTCCTAAACGAGTGCGGAAAGGTACGCCTCGGGTACGAGCGACGACGCGCAGTCATGGCCGGGCAGGGCCGTGAGCGCTACGAAGAAGAGGGATCAGAAAGGCACGCTGATGCCGCCGCTCGTCAGTACGAGCGACACAGGCAGGTGGCCACGCGACACAGGTCGACCGCGCGCCGTTTGGTGAGCAACGTGCTCATGCGCAGCAGGCTAACACGATCCGTGGTCCCGACTCACCGCCAGCGTGACCCATGCCACCCCACCCCTCCCACATCCTGGACGCCGGGGCACGGCCGCCAGGGCGCGCTACCTGGCTTCGAGGAGCGGTGCGACCGCGGCGAGCAGCTGCGCCCTGGTGGGTTGGCCGCTGGCACGGCGTACCACCCGGCCGCCGGAGTCGATAACAAACAGCGTGGGGGTACGCAGCACGCCGAGCGCGCGTACCGCGTCCAGGTGCTCCTCGGCGTCGACCTCGACGTGCCGTACGCCGTCCAGCTGCGCCGCCACCTCGCCGCACAGCTGCCGGGTGGCCCGGCACGGCGCGCAGAACGCCGAGGAGAACTGCAACAGCGTCGCCGGTACGCCGACCCGTACCCCCAGCTCGGCCAGCAGCTCCGGCGCCACGGCGTCGTCCGAAACGGGCCCGGCGGACGGCGCGGGTGGGCTCACTTCACGCATGCGGCCGTTACGGGCGCGCCAGAGCAGCCCGAGCGGCACCGCGACCGCGAGCGCGATCCCGGCGGCGAGCAGCCCCAGCAACGAATCCGGCATACCACCAGCCTGCCACGGCGCACGGCCCCCGCCAGCTCACGAGGCCCAGCTCACGAGGTGCGGTCGCTCACGAGGTGAGCGACACGTCCTTCGCCTCGGCGGTGGCGACCACGCCCGCACCGGTCACCTTCGCCGACTTCACCTTCATGCCGTACGGCAGCTTCGGCAGGTCGATCTCGCGGGACAGCTTGCTGGCGTACGCGTCCAGCGCCGACTGCGCGTACGACGGCAGCTTGCCCTTCTCCGGCCGGATGCTCTCCACGTCGATCTTGACCACGCCGCCGGAGACCTTCACGTCCGCCTGCGCCACCGCCTGGATCGTCCCCGGGCCGTAGTCGAACGGCAGGTGGATCAGCAGCTTCCCCTGCGCACTGTCCACCTTGGCGCCCTCGATCCCGAGCATCTCCTCGACCGCGGCGAACGGCACCGTCGCCTCGCCGGTGACATGGCCGGCACGTACGTCTCCGGTGCCGTTCATCACGTCGGACAGATCGGCCTTCACCGCGGTGGCCCGTACGTCGAGCCGCTCCACCGTGACCCCGTCCAGGCTGACCTTCTTCATCCCGATGGTGATCGCCTGGTACTCGCCGCCGAGCATCTGGGTCAGGAACGGGAAGCCCTCGACCGCGACCTCGGGCTTGCCCTGCATCGTGATGTCGCGTTCGGCGGCCTTCTGGGCCACCTGCTCGCTGATCTTGTCTTCCGCCGCCCAGGCCGCGCCACGGTCAGCGGCCACCAAAATCCCGAGCAACACCAGAACGATCACCAACAGGCCGATGCCTGCCTTGCGGCCGCCACTCGCCACGAGAACTCGCTTTCGGGGGTACGGGGTCAGAGGCCTTTCACGATCATCAGAACACTGAGCAGGTACGCCGCCGGCGCCGCCACCGCGATCGCGACCAGCGGCCCGAGCATCGCACGTACCAGCCAGCGTGACCCATCGTCGCCAGCCAGCAGCCGGCCCGTCTCGGCGAACACCATGCCCAGATCCGCCAGCACCGCGGAGACCGCCACCACCACACCAGCGACGGCGGCGACTCCGGGGGTCAGGCCGACCACCACCGAACCGGCCCAGCCGGCGATCGCCGTACCGGCCATCGCGCCGAGCACCACGCCCACGGCGCCGCGCGGCACCTGCGGCGAGACCCGGGGCTGGTGGATCACCGTGTCGGAGAGCCGGGCGACGAACAGCCCGATCCCGGCCGCCAACATGCACGCCAGCAGCGCCTCACCGCCGGCGGGATAACGGGAGAGCAGCACCGGGGTCGCCAACGCCACCACGCCCACCGTCACCACCGCGACCGCGCCGATCGACTCGGTGACACGGGCCCGGCCGCCACCGCGTACCAGCTGACCGATCACCCCGAGCACGAACGCGCCGGCCACCACGTACCCCAGGGGCGCGAGCGATCTCTCCGGCGAGTACACCACCGCCACGTCCGCGCCGATCGCCGCGATGATGCCCACCGCCCCGACCACGTACGGCCCGGGCGGCTTCCCGCCGAGCGTCCACGCCGCCACGAACAGCGCCTGTACGGCGAAGCAGACCCCCGCGTACGCGGTCGAGTCCAGCCGCGAGCCGAACACCAGCAGGGTGGCGAGTACGACGGCGACCAGCGCGGCGATCCCGGACCGCACCGGCGAGAACGGAATCGGCGCGACGTCCGGACCCGGCGTCGGCCGGCGCATCGGTTCGGTAGGCCGCGCCGCCCGGGTGGGCTGCTCCGGGCGTACCGGCTGGTCCGGGTTGTTCAGCGCCGCCAGCGTGCCGTGGCGGCCGGCCGGTTCCGGCCCACCGTGACGCGCCTCAGGGGCACCCTGACGGCCTGCCGGTGAGCCGTCACGGTCCACGGGCGCACCGTGACGCGCACCGGGCTCGGGCACCCCGTGACGGTCCGTGGGCGCACCGTGGCGCGCTCCGGGTTCGCCGTATCGATCTGCCGGCGCGGCGTGGCGGTCCGCGGCATGGCGGTCCCCGGCGTGCCGGTCAGCGACGTGACGGTCCGCGGGCGGGGGGCCTGCGGGCGGGGGCATTGCCGGCAGC
>JBOGDG010000422.1:0-3574 GCA_050701655.1 Micromonosporaceae bacterium | reverse complement strand
CAGTACTACAACGGCAGCATGTACGGCTGCAACGGCGACTCGTACCAGGCCGGCACCGTCCAGGGCTTCACGGTGCAGACCGACTGCCTGAACCGGGGGCTGGTCGTGCAGGGCACCACGATCCGGGTCCCCTATGACAAGCAGGTTCCCGGGCTGCCGGCGCAGCCGGGCGCCGGCGGCGGGTACATGTCACCGTCGTTGGTGGCACAAGCCTGGAACACGTACTCGGGCAGCCTGAAAGGCCTGATGACCTGGTCGATCAACTGGGATGGGTCCAAAGGTTGGACATTCGGGGACAACGTCAAGGCGCTACAGGGCCGCTGACCGCGGTACAGCCGATGAGCGACGCCTCGGTCACGCTACGGCGGTGAGGGCGCCCAGCAGGGCGGCGGTCGGCGGTGGGTCGGGGGGCTCACCGTACGTCGCGGCGTACACCTGGCGGCTGGAGTCCGGCAGTTCGACCGCGCGTACGCCAGGGCGTATGTGCTCGCGGATGGCCAGGCCGGGCACCACCGTGACGCCCATGCCGCCGGCGACGAGGGCCTGCTTCACCGCCACGTCGTCGGTGTTGTACGCGATGGTCGGCGTGAACCCGTCCCGCGCGCACAGGGCCAGCAGGTGCTCGCGGTGCCGGGCGCAGCCGGCGATCCAGCGGGCGTCGCGGTAGTCGGTGAGGCGGTCGCCCGGCGAGGTCGTCAGCAGGTAACTCGAGTCGTCGAGCAGATGCGTGATCCGCGTACCGTCCTCCTCCGGAGCGGTGCCGGCGTACCGGAAGCCGATCGCCACGTCGACCGTGCCGGCACGCAGCATCTGCAGCGCCTCCGGCGGGTGCGTCTCGGTGATCTCCAGCTCGAGCCCCGGATGCCGGTCGGCCAGCACCGCGGCGGCTGCCGGCACGAACGTCACGAGCGCGGAGGAGAACCCGGCGAGCCGGACGTGGCCGGCCCGCAGGCCGACGTACGTCGCCAGCTCGGCGGTGGCGGCGTCGACCCGGCCGAGGATCGTCACCGCGCGGTCGGCGAGCAGCCGGCCGGCATCGGTCAGCCTGATGCCGCGGCCGACCCGCTGTATCAGACGGGCGCCGGTCTCGGCCTCCAGCTTCGCCAACTGGTGGCTCACCGACGGCTGTGAGTAGTGCAGCTCTTTCGCGGCGGCGGTGACGGAGCCGTGCCGCGCCACGGCGGCCAGCACACGCAGACGTACCAGATCCAGCATGTAGATGCTACCTATGTGTTGCCGGCAAATTTTGCATTAGACCTTATGAGTTAGCCGGCGCAGGCTGAGACTCATGGAAACCACCACACTCACCCGACCCGGACTTGCCGAGCTGGTCCGCGGCGTACGAGCCGGTGTCGCGCAGCACGCCGACGACCCGCATCGCACCGCGTACGCCGTGGCGGACGTACTGCGCGCGACGCTGCCGGCGGCTGACATCCTCTCTGCCGGCGAACGCCGGGGAGCCGACGACGCCGTCACCAGCCACCTGCTGCACGCCGAGGCCGACTTCTCCATCAAGGCCGTCGTCTGGCGCCCCGGACAGGACACCGTCGTCCACGACCACGTCACGTGGTGCGTGTTCGGCGTACTCCAGGGCGTGGAGTACGAGACGATCTATCGCGACCACGGCGACCACCTCACCGAGATCGGCCGTACCGCCAACCAGACCGGTGACGTCAGCGGATTCGCACCGCCCGGCGACATCCACCGAGTGCACAACACCGGCGACACGACCGCGATCTCGCTGCACATCTACGGCGTCGACCTCCGCGACGTCGAGTCGTCGGTACGCCGCGTCTACCACCTCCCGATCCGCCCCTGACGGGCCGATCCTGATCCGCTACGAGTGGCGACGTACACATGGCAAAGGTCTTCTGGCACACCACCATGTCGCTCGACGGCTTCATCGCCGGGCCTGGCGGCGACATGGACCGGGTCTTCGCCATCACCGCGCCGAATCCCGTCGGGAAGCGGGTCGTGCCGACGATCGGCGCGATCGTCACCGGCCGGCGTACCCACGATCCAGAGCGCGCCGACACCACCGGCGAATGCGGCCAGGTACGGGTCGCCGCTACGGTGGGGCGGTGCGGGTGGCGACCTGGAATGTGAACTCGGTCAAGCAACGGCTCCCCAGACTGTTGCCGTGGCTGGATCAGCGGCAGCCGGACGTGGTCTGTCTGCAGGAGACAAAGCTGACCGACGCGGCGTTCGCCGAGCTGCTCCACGACGACCTCGCGCAGCGCGGCTACCAGGTCGCCACGTACGGGGAGGCGCGCTGGAACGGCGTCGCGATCCTGTCCCGGGTCGGGCTCGGTGACGTGGTCACCGGGGTGGCCGGCGCACCCGGGTTCCCCAAACCGGAGGCGCGCGCGGTGGCGGCGACCTGTGGGGGCGTACGGGTGCATTCGCTGTACGTACCAAACGGGCGGGAGCCCGGCTCCGAGCACTACCACTACAAGCTGGCGTGGCTGGCCGCGCTGCGGGACGTGGTGAAGACCGGCCCGGAGGCCGCCCTGGTGTGCGGCGACATGAACATCGCGCCCACCGACGCGGACGTGTTCGACCCGCAGGCGTACGTCGGCCAGACCCACGTCACCGAGCCGGAGCGGGCCGCGCTGACGGAGCTGACCGGGCTCGGGCTGCACGACGTGGTACGCGATCGCTGGCCCACCGAGCGGGTCTTCACGTACTGGGACTACCGGGCCGGGATGTTCCACCAGGACCTGGGGATGCGGATCGACCTGGTGCTGGCCAGCTCCCCGGTGGCCGACCGGGTACGGGCCGCGTGGGTGGACCGGCACGCCCGCAAGGGCACCGGCCCCAGCGACCACGCCCCGGTGATCGTCGACCTCGACGAGGCGCCCGACGGCGACATCGGCCCGGTGGTGCCACCACCGTCGGCCGGCCGGCGGCGCGGCACGGTGCGCCTCCCCCAGTCCCGGTAACGCGACAGCGCCGGGGCCACACGCCGCTCCCAGCACCTCAGCCGGCGGGGCGCAGCACGGTACGCGGGTTGAGCCGGCCCTTCGAGGGATCCCGGCTCAGCGTCCCCGCGGTCACCAGCGAGCCGAGCACCCGGGTCGCGTCGGCCGGCCGGTAGATGGTCTCGTTGAGGGTGTGGTGCTGCAGCTCGGCGACGCTGCACGCGCCGCGTTCGGCGAGCACTTTGCGCAGCGCCTGCTTCAGCGGCAGCAGCTGCGGCGTCAACGAGATGTCCAGCAGCGCGCCGCTGGGGTCGCGCGGGTCGCGGTAGCGGATGCCGGCGTACTCGTCGGCGGCCCACAGCGCGTCCTTGAAACTCGCCAGGTGCTTCTCGGACGCGGTGGCGAACAGCAGCAGCTGCGCGGTCCCGGCGTCGTCGGTCAACTCCACGTGTACGGCGCAGCCGAGCCCCGCGTCAGCCAGCCGTTCCCGATGGCCGGTGACCCGAGCGGCGTCCACCGGGGGCAACGTGAGCAGCAGCTCGGCCTCGCCGGCCGCCAGCCGGGTGGCCAGCGGCCACGCCCCCGGTTCGTCGAGCGGGCTGTCCCCGACCAGGTCGAGGTGCGCGAACACCGGCCCGCGCACCTCGATCGCC
>JBOGDG010000421.1:0-3587 GCA_050701655.1 Micromonosporaceae bacterium | reverse complement strand
ACCCAGGACTGGCTCGGCTTCGTCAAGTCGCCGCGGGCGCGTACCAAGATCCGGCAGTACTTCAACAAGGAGCGCCGGGAAGAGGCGATCGAGGTCGGCAAGGAAGCGATCGTACGGGCGATGCGCAAGCAGGGGTTGCCGCTGCAGCGGATGACCACCCCCGAGGCGCTCACCGCGATCGCCCGTGACCTGCACTACGGCGACGTCGCCTCGCTGTACGCCGCCGTGGGGGAGAACCAGGTCTCCGCACAGTCGGTGGTGCAGCGGCTGGTCGCCGGGTACGGCGGCGAAGAAGGCGCCGTCGAGGACATCGCGGAGACCGCGCTGCCCACCCGTCCCGCCCGGCAACGCGCGCAGGGCCAGGACCCCGGGGTGATGGTGCAGGGCGTCACCGACCTGTGGATCAAGCTCGCCCGCTGCTGCACCCCGGTGCCCGGAGACGACATCCTCGGCTTCGTGACCCGCTCCGGTGGGGTCAGCGTGCACCGGGCCGACTGCACCAACGCCGAGGAGTTGAAGACGCAGCCGGAGCGGCTGGTGAACGTCAGCTGGAAACCGAACGCCGCCAGCACCTTCCTGGTGGCGATCCAGGTGGAGGCGCTCGACCGGCACAAGCTGCTCGCCGACATCACCAAGACGTTGTCCGAGGAGCGGGTCAACATCCTCTCCGCCACGGTCACCACCACCCGGGACCGGGTCGCGGTGAGCCGGTTCAGCTTCGAGATGGCCGACCCGAAGCACCTCGGTCACCTGCTACGCGCCGTACGCCGCGTAGAAGGCGTCTACGACGCCTACCGAGTGACTAGTGGGCCCACCGGGTAACTCGTACCACCGGAACGCCGAACGGGCGCCTGAGCCGATGTGGCTCGGGCGCCCGTGTCGCGCGTCAGGTCAGGACTTTGAGGGCTCGGTGGAGGGCTCGGGCTCCTTGGCGGTGGGGGACGCGTCCGCGGCTGGGAGCGGCTCGCCCACCGTGGCGGTGGTGATCTTGACGGGCTTCTTCGGCTTGCCGTCGGCGCCGGAGCCGTCGACGCCGGCCTTGGCGATCTTGTCTACCACGTCTATGCCGGCGGTCACGCTGCCGACGATGGTGTACGCCGCGTCGATCTGGGTGTCCTTGTAGACGATGAAGAACTGGCTGCCGTTGGTGCCCGGGCCGCTGTTCGCCATCGCCACCGCACCCTTGGGGTACGCGGGGTTCTGGCCGATCGGCAGGTTTTCGTCGTTGGTGCTGTACGTCGGGCCGCCCCGGCCGGTGCCGGTCGGGTCGCCGCACTGCAGCACGAACAGTCCCTGCGTGGTGAGCCGGTGGCAAGGAGTGTTGTCCCAGAATTTCTTGCCGGCCAAGTACGTCAGGCTCTCCGTGTTGCACGGTGCCTTCGCCGCGTCCAGGGTGATCTCGATCGTGCCCTGGTTGGTCTTCAGGGTGAACTTCCGTACGCCCTCGCGTACCTCGTTGCCCGCCTTCGGTACGCCGACGTCCTTGCGGTCCTTGGCGGCCTTCTTCTCCTTCTTGGGGATGTCCTTGAATTCGCAGGCGGCCGGCGTCTTGGACGCGTTCGCCGCGGGTGACTTGTCCTTGGACTTGTCGCTGCCACCGAACTCCTGGACCAGCCAGACCACACCGCCGATGGCGAGCAGTACGGCTACACCCGCCGCGATGCCGGCCTGGATCCGCCGCCGGCGGCGTGCCTCGGCGGCACGGCGCGCCATCTGGCGCTCGAGCTTGGCGCGTGCGAGCGCGCGCTGACGGTCCCTGTTGGCGGCCACGGTGTGCTCCCTACCCAATTTCATGAAAGTCGTCGGACGCGACTGCTCTGTCCCGCCCGTGATCCGGCACGCGACAATGCGCCCGCCAGAGTCTAAGTGCATCTCCCCCGGATTGGGCGAACCAGGTTAACCAACTGTGACCGTAGAACACTGATCGCGACCATTGAGCTGATACGTGATCCACTACGAGTCACCACAAACCGGGCGGTGGTTATTGCGTGCGACCGTCAGTTCACGCCCCGGTAGGCTGCGAGGCGTGCTCGTGACAGGTTTTCCCGCTGAGGCATTCGGGACGAACTGCTACATCGTCGCGCCCGCGCCCGGCGAGCAGTGTGTCATCGTCGACCCCGGGATCGGGGTGACTGACCGGCTGGAGGACGTACTCGCCGAGCACCGGCTGCATCCGGCGGCGGTGATGCTCACCCACGGGCATCTCGACCACACCTTCTCGGTGACGCCGGTGTGCGGCGCGAAGGGGATCACGGCGTACATCCACCCGGATGACCGGGAGCTGCTCGCCGACCCCGGCAAGGCGTTGTCGGTGGACCCCCGCCAGCTGCTCGGCGACTTCGAGTGGAGCGAGCCGGACGACGTCGCGGAGCTGACCGACGGCACCGTGGTGAAGCTCGCCGGGCTGGAGATCACCGTCGACCACGCGCCGGGGCACACCCGCGGCTCGGTGATGTTCCGGCTCCCGGTGGACGCCGACACGGAGCTGGACGCGCCCGAGCTCTGCGTGTCGGGCGATGTGCTGTTCGCCGGCTCGATCGGGCGTACCGACCTGCCGGGTGGGGACATGCCGACGATGCTGCGCAGCCTCCGGGACAAGGTGCTGCCGTTGGACGACGCGGTGCTCGTACTCCCGGGTCATGGGCCGGTCACCACGATCGGCCAGGAGCGCCGCTCCAACCCCTTCCTGCTCGATCTCGTAGCTTCGGAGCCTGAGACACGATGACCCGGCCCAACCCGATCAGCGGCTTTCCGGAGTGGCTGCCCGCGCAGCGCATGATCGAGCAGCAGGTGGTCGATCGGCTGCGAAAGACCTTTGAGTTGTACGGCTTCGCGCCGATCGAGACCCGCGCCGCCGAGCCGATGGACCAGCTGCTGCGCAAGGGCGAAACCTCCAAGGAGGTGTACGTGCTGCGCCGGCTGCAGGCCGACCCTGATGAGCCAGCCGACCCGACTGCCGCTGGCCTTGGGCTGCACTTCGACCTGACCGTGCCGTTCGCGCGCTACGTGCTGGAGAATGCCGGCAAGCTGCAGTTCCCGTTCCGGCGCTACCAGATCCAGAAGTGCTGGCGCGGCGAGCGGCCGCAGGAGGGGCGGTACCGGGAGTTCCTGCAGGCCGACATCGACATCATCGACCGCGACACGCTCTCGTCCCAGTACGAGGTCGAGCTGCCCCTCGTGATCGCCGACGCGCTCGCCGGGCTGCCGCTGCCGGCGGTGACGATGCAGGTCAACAACCGCAAGCTGTCCCAGGGCTTCTACCGCGGCCTCGGCATCGACGACGTGGCCGAGGCGCTGCGGATCGTCGACAGGCTCGACAGGATCGGCCCGGACGGCGTCGCCGCGCGGCTGCGCGAGACCGTCGGCGCCTCCGACGCGCAGGCCAAGGCGTGCCTGGCGCTGGCGGAGATCCGTACCCCCGACGAGTCCTTTGTGGACGCGGTGCGGGCGCTGGGCGTGACCGACCCGATGCTGGACGAGGGGTTGGCGGAGCTGGCGGCGGTGGTCTCCGCCGCGGCCGCGCACGCCCCGGGGCTGGTGGTCGCCGACCTGAAGATCGCGCGCGGCCTGGACTACTACACCGGCAC
>JBOGDG010000420.1:0-3601 GCA_050701655.1 Micromonosporaceae bacterium | reverse complement strand
GCTACACCCGGAACGACGCCGGCAGCGCGTCGGACTTGGTGGCGTTCACCAGGTCCGGAGCGTCCCGGAACTGCTCCCGGAACCGCCGGTACGCCTCGTCCTTGCTCTCGTAGATCTGGCTCTTGACCAGCGGATCCTTACCTAGCCCGTCCTTGAGGGCGGACTGCTGCTCCTCGGTGATCTCGTCGGTCAGGAAGATCGCGACCTCGACCTCGGCGTAGTAGTAGTTCTTCATGTCCCGTACCTGCAGGAACATCAGAACACTCGCGCCCAGCAGCGCCAGCGACACGGTCATCGTGATGATCATGGCGATCGTCATGGTCACGTTCCGCCACAGGCCGACGGCGACCTCGGACATCACGTACTTCGCGCGCATCGAATTCCTTCCGGGGCTCCTGGGGTGTTCGGTCTAGAGGTGCGGCGGGGCTGCGCCCTACGGGGCTGCGGCGGGGCCGCGCCCTGGGCGGCGGCTCAGCCGTACACGCCGCGCTGCTGGTCGCGGACCATGCGACCCTGGTCGATCTCGATCACCCGGCGGCGCATCTGGTTCACGATGTTGGAGTCGTGGGTCACCATCACCACGGTGGTGCCGGTGCGGTTGATCCGGTCCAGTAGCCGCATGATCTCGATGCTGGTGTCCGGGTCCAGGTTGCCGGTGGGCTCGTCGGCCAGCAGCACCAGCGGCCGGTTCACGAACGCGCGGGCGATCGCCACCCGCTGCTGCTCACCACCGGAGAGCTCCGCCGGGTAGCGGTGCTCCTTGCCGCCCAGCCCGACCAGCTCCAGCACCTCGGGGACCACCCGCCGGGCCACACTCTGGGACTTGCCGATCACCTCCAGCGCGAACGCCACGTTCTCCGCGGCGGTACGGTTCGGCAGCAGCCGGAAGTCCTGGAACACGCACCCGATGGAGCGCCGGAACTGCGGCACCCGCCAGTTGCGCAGCGCGCCGACGTCGCGGCCGTTCACGAACACCCTGCCCTTGCTGGGGGTCTGCTCCCGCAGCAGCAGCTTGATGATCGTCGATTTACCAGCACCGCTGGGACCGATGAAGAAGACGAAGTCGCCCTTCTCGATCTCGACGTTCACGTCCTCCAGAGAGGGGCGCGCCGCCTTCGCGTACATCTTCGATACGTGCTCAAGCCGAATCACGGGACGCAAGTGTACGCGGAGTGCCTGGGAATGCCGTGCACCCCCGCCCGCTGCACCTACCCCTTCGTGGCGGGCTCGGCCTGGCGGCGCCAGCGGATGCCGGCCTCGATGAAGCCGTCGATGTCGCCGTCGAACACGCTCTGGGTGTTGCCGGTCTCGTGCTCGGTACGCAGGTCCTTCACCATCTGGTACGGGTGCAGCACGTACGAGCGCATCTGGTTGCCCCAGGACGAGTCGCCGTCGCTGCGCAGCGCGTCCATCTTCGCCTGCTCCTCCTGGCGGCGCCGCTCCAGCAGCCGGGCCTGCAGAACGCGCAGCGCGGCGGCCCGGTTCTGCAGCTGGGACTTCTCGTTCTGGCAGGTCACCACGATGCCGGTGGGTACGTGGGTGATCCGTACCGCCGAGTCGGTGGTGTTGACCGACTGGCCACCCGGGCCGCTGGAGCGGTAGACGTCGACCCGCATCTCGTTCTCGGGGATGTCGATGTGGTCGGTCTGCTCCACCACCGGCAGCACGTCGACCCCGGCGAAGCTGGTCTGGCGGCGGCCCTGGTTGTCGAACGGGGAGATCCGTACCAGTCGGTGTACGCCCTGCTCGACGGAGAGCGTGCCGTACGCGTACGGGGCCTTCACCGCGAACGTAGCGGACTTCAGGCCGGCCTCCTCCGCATACGAGGTTTCGTAGACCTCGGTCGGGTAGCCGTGCTGCTCGGCCCAGCGCAGATACATCCGCAGCAGCATCTCGGCGAAGTCGGCGGCGTCCACCCCGCCGGCGCCGGACCGGATGTTGACCAGCGCTTCCCGGGAGTCGTACTCGCCGGAGAGCAGGGTACGGACCTCCAGCTCGTCGATCGCCTTCCGCAGCCCGGTGACCTCGCCCTCCACCTCGGCGACCGAGTCGGCGTCCTCCTCCGCCTCGGCCAGCTCCAGCAGCACCTGCGCGTCGTCGATCCGCTGCCGCAGCTGCTGCAGCCGGGTGATCTCGCCCTGCACGTACGACAGCCGCGAGTTGACCTGCTGGGCGCGCTCCTGGTCGTCCCACAGGTCCGGGGCGGCGACCGCCTCCTCCAGCTCGGCCCTCTCCTTGTGCAGCGCCTCGACATCGACCACCGCGGCGATGCTGCGCAGCGTCGAGTCGAGGGCGCGGAGTTGTTCAGCGAGTTCTACAGCGGTCACGACATGCAAGCCTACGCCGCCGACCCGTCATCTCCAGGTCGGAGGTCGAACCCAAATCCGGCCAGCTAGCTGGTGACCTTCTTGAGCCAGGTAAGCGCCGCCCGGTGGTACGCCACAGCGAAGTCCAGCGCGGTGGCGCCGTACGTGTCGCCCTCCTTGCCGGCCGCCTTCACCGCGTCCCGGGACTCCGCCAGCGCGGCGGCGTGGTACTCCAGCGCCTCGTCGTGCAGCTCACGCAGCTGCTTCGCCGAGTGCAGGGCGCCGAACGCCACCCGCAGTGTCACCGGGTTTCGGAGCTGGTCGCGGCCGGTGGGCTCGTTCAGCCAGCGCCCGAACGCGCGCTTGCCCGCCGCGGTGATCGCGTACGGCTGACTGGCGCGCGGGCCCGGCTTGCCGAGCCGTACATAACCCATCTCGGCCAGCGTGGGCAACTCGCGGTAGACCTGGCTTCGGGTCATCGACCAGTACGGCCCGAGCCTGCGTTGCGCCGTGGCCATCAACTGGCCGCCTGTCATGGGACCGTCGTGCAGCAGCCCGAGCAGGGCGGCCGCGGTCGCGTTCAATCCGGATTCCGCCATGAGCTGACGCTGCCACGCTGACCAGCCAATTTCCAGGATTCCGCGAAATCCACAGTGAACTGTCCGTACCAGACAGTCCCAAGGTGACCAGCCAAAACCCCAAGATCATTCGGGGGTACGCTGCGCGACGGCGCCGGGACCGCGGCTCAGCGGCGGGGCATGGTGGGCATCGGGTCGCCGATGCCCGGGGCGCCACCGTCGTCGCCGCCGCCGCTGTTGTCGCCGCCGTTGTCGTTGCCGCCGTTGTCGTTGCCGCCGTTGTCGTTGCCGCCCCCGGTGGCGGGAGGCTCGGGCTGCTCGGTGGGCGAATCGGCGGGAGACTCGCTCGGGGTCGGGCTCGGCGAGTCGCTGGGCGTCGGCTTGGGAGTGTCGTGCGGCGCCGCGGGGCTGCTCTCGGCGGGCGCCGGCTTGCGCTTGGCCACCGGCGCGGTGTCTTCCATGCTGGCCCAGATCAGCGCCCCGGCGCCGATCGCCAGGAACAGCAGCAGTCCAGCGGCCAGACCGATGAACAGCCCGGCCTTCGACCGTCCCCCCGACTTCGCCGGTGGCACGGCCGCCCCGCCGACCAGCTGCGTCGGCGCCTCACCAGGCGTGTCGAACAGCGAGAGCACCGACCCGTCCCCGGGTACGGAAGCACCGGCCTCCACCCCGGACGCGTGCGCCGCGGACGCGTGCGCCGCGGACGCGCCTGCCACC
>JBOGDG010000419.1:0-3607 GCA_050701655.1 Micromonosporaceae bacterium | reverse complement strand
CCCCAGGACCTTTGCCCACATGTGGAAGGGAGATCAGTCCCGGAACGGGTCGTCAGCGCCGGCGTACGAGGTGACCTCGGCGCCGAGGTGCACCTGCTCTACCTTCGGCGGTGCCCACCTGCGGCGCTGTGCCGGCGCCGGTCGCGACGCGACGGAGTGTGTGGTTGTCATCGCTACCTCCTCTGGTCCGCCGGGCCCACCCCGGCGGCGCCTCACGACCGTCCTGCGGCAGCTCTGCCCAGTCGTGTCCGGACAATGGTTAGGAAGCTTGACTAACTATTGCCATCGATAAGACCACTAGCGATGGCGGGCTGTCAATGGGGCGTCACCCTACAAACCCAGCACTTTCCGGCACCGGAGCCGGACGGCGCCAGCCAGCTGTGGTTGAAGATCAACACGGTGCCCCCGAAAGGCTGGTCATGTTGCGGGGATGAGCTCCGGGAACGGCTCCGGTGGCGGGACCGAGCCGAGCAGCCGGCGAGTGGTCGCCAGGCCCCAGTCGTCGAGGTCGGCGATCCGGTCCGAGGAGGCACGCAGGCCGCCGTACCGCTCCACAGTCGCGGCCCACTCCTCGCGCCGCTCGATCGCCGGCCGGGCCACGATGCAGTCGGGATCGTTCACCCACCACCGGCCGTGCTGCCAGGCCCGCCCCACCGTGGAGAGCGCCGCTCCGCGCTGGGACGGCAGCGACAGGTCGCCATCGAGCGGCTCGTACTCCGGGGCGATGTCGGCGGAGACCCGCATCGCGTCGACCAGCCCCACGCTGGGCAGGATCGGCGCGCCGCAGCCCAACAGGTAGGCCTGCTCCCCGATCGCCTCGCGGATCTGCATCAACCCCTCCCGGTACGCCTCCAGCGGTCCGGCGCCGCTGTGTCGCGGGCCGTCGAGCGCGCCGGCGTACACAAAGTCGATCTTGAAATAGTCGAAGCCGGCGCTGCGCAGCATCGTGAAGACCTCGCGCAGGTAGCCGGCGGCGCCGGGATGCGTGACGTCCAGCCCCGCGAGGGGCTGGTCCCAGTTGCGGCCGGCGTCGGCGGCCCCGATCAGCCACTCCGGGTGCTCCCGGGCGAGCGCGCTGCGGCCGCCGACCAGGAACGGCGCCACCCAGATCCCGGCGCGCCGCCCGCCGTCCCGGATCCGGGCCACCAGTGCGGTGAGCGAGGAGAACCGGCCGGACAGCTCCAGCCAGTCGCCGATCTCGGACTGCCAGCCGTCGTCGATCTGCACCACATCGACCGGCAGCTGCGCGGCGGCGATCGCGTCCAGGTTCTCGATGATGTCGGCCTCGGTGACCTTGGTGAAGTAGTGGTACCAGGAACACCAGGCGGTGGGCGCCGGCCGCAGCGCGCCCAGCCCGGCCCGCTGCGCGAACCCCGACGCCCACCTGGCCAGCGCCGAGGTCAGCGGTCCGGCCAGCTCAAGCCGGTGTACCGGGCCGTCGGCGGAGACGGCCAGTCTGCCGTCGCGCCACACTGCCCGTACCGAGGGGACGTCGACCAGGCCGTCGGCGGCGGCGTACAACCTGACGGGTTGGCCGTTGCCCGGGTCGACCGCGAGCAGCCCCTCCCCCTGGAACCCCACCGGTGGCGCGGGGCTGCCCAACCGGAAGCCCAACCCGCCGTGCGCGCGCGACGTGGCGCGAGCTCCGGCGCCGGTTACCGGGTACGTGCTGGTCGGGCTCCAGCTCTGCCAGCCGTGCTCGTACACCCGGCCGCGCTCGGCGTCCGCGGCGATCTCGTCAACGGTACGGAAAGCCATCCGCTACCCCTTCGTGGCGCCGAGCGTGAGCCCGGCGACGAACTGTTTCTGCAGCAGGTTGAACACGATGATGGTGGGCAGCGCCACCAGCACCGAGCCGGCGGCGAGCAGGTTGTAGTCGGTGAAGAACTCGCCCCGAAGGTTGTTCAGCGCGCTCGTCACGGGCAGCTTGTCGCCGCTGGACATCAGCACCAGCGCCCACAGGAAGTCGTTGTAGATCCAGGTGAACTCGAGCGTGGCGAGCGCGGCCAGCGCCGGCTTGCACAGCGGCAGCGTGACCTGCCAGTACTGCCGCCACACCCCCGCCCCGTCCACGATCGCCGCCTCGCTGATCTCCTCCGGCAATGCCCGCATGTAGTGGGCGAGTACGAATACGCAGAAGCCGGTCTGGAACGCCACGTGCACCAGGATCACGCCCAGGTACGTGTCGTACAGCGTCAGTGAGTCCGACGCCCACCACGGCAGCGGTATCAGGTTGTAGATGGTGTAGAGCGGGGTCAGCAGCACCTGCTGCGGCAGCAGGTTGCCCGCGGTGAACAGCACCAGCAGCGCCATGCCGCCCCGGATCCGTACCCGCGAGATCGCGAACGCGACGAACGAGGCGAGAAACAGCGTCACCACCACCGCGGGTACGGCGATCAGCAGCGTGTTGAGGTAGTACTTCGGCAGCTCGGCCTGCTGCCAGGCGGCGGTGTAGTAGTCGAAGGTGAGCCGCTCCGGGAGCGAGAAGTAGCCCTTGCGGGACGTCTCCTGGTACGGCCGCAGCGAGGCGTACACGGAGAGTGCCAGCGGGGCGAGCCAGCCCAGCGAGACCAGGATCAGGAACCCGTGCAGCAGGATCCGGATCGGACCGACTCGGCGCTTCATCGATCCTCCCGGAAGACCTGGGTGAGGTACGCGACGATGAAGCCGATCGAGATGGCGAGCAGGATCACCGCGATCGCCGAGCCGAAGCCGATCCGGCTCGCCTCCCCGACGATGTTCTCGGTGATCAGGATGGAGAGCAGCTCCAGCCCGTTGCGGCCTTTGTTGATGGCGTACACGATGTCGAAGGCCCGGAGCGCCTCGATCACCGTGATCACGAAGACGATGATGTTGACCGGGCGCAGCGTCGGCAGCACCACCCGGAAGAAGGTCTGCGCCTCGTTGGCCCCGTCGATGGCGGCGGCCTCTTTCAGCGCCGGATCGACGGCCTTCAGCCCGGCGAGGTAGAGGATCATCACGTACCCGACGTGCCGCCATCCGGCGGCGACCATCACCACCCAGATGTTGATGCCACGGTCCCCGAGCCAGTCCACCGGGTTGTCGGTACGGCCGAGCACGGCGTTCAGCGCGCCGTAGTCGCGGGAGTAGATCAGCTGGGCGATGAAGCCGACCACCGCGAGCGAGAGCACCACCGGAAAGTAGAACGCGCTCTGGTAGAGCCAGCCGCCCCGCAGCTGCCGGTCCAGCAGCACCGCGAAGCAGAGCCCGAGCGGCGTGGCGACCAGGCCGAGGAAGGCCAGCCACAGCACGTTGTTGCGGGCCGCCGGCCAGAACGGCGGGTACTCCCGGGTCAGATCCCGGTAGTTCTCCGCGCCGATCCAGCGCAGGTCGCTGATCCCGTCGTAGTCGGTGAACGAGAGCCCCACCGAGGCGAAGGTGGGGCCCCAGATCAGCCCGATCTCGATCAGGATCGCGACCCCGAGCAGAGCGCCGAGCACCACCCGGTCCCGGTTGGTCAGGCGCCGCACCTTGCGGCCCCGCCGACGGGTCGGGGCCGTACCGGCCTCGGGCACCCGCCGATCGGTCGCGGCCGTACGGCGGGGAGCAGGCGCCCGCCGTACGGCCGGTGGGAGTGACACAGCGC
>JBOGDG010000418.1:0-3635 GCA_050701655.1 Micromonosporaceae bacterium | reverse complement strand
GCCTGGGTGCCCGCACCGCCGCCCTCGCCGGCACGGCACGCCGACACCGCGCCGGATGAGTGGCCCCGGCACGCCGCATGGGCGTGGCGGGGCGGCACGGGGCAGGATGAGGGGCATGCAGGCGACCGTGGCGACCTTCGACCCCGAGACCCACAGCGGCACCGCGCTGCTCGACGACGGCAGTGAGGTGAGCTTCGAGCCGGCGGCGTTCGACGCGTCGCCGCTGCGCCACCTGCGGCTCGGGCAGCGCATCACACTGCAGCGGGACCCGGCCGGGAAGATCACCCGGATCACGCTGCCGACCCTGCCCTGAACGCCACCCGGGCAGCGCGGGCGGGCGCGACTTTTCGGCGGTGGCCCGCGCGGCCGCGCGGGCGCCAGCGACAAGTTCATCGCGTATTTACGCAGGTCGGGGATGATGTAGGCGTGACCAGCACACCAGCCGGCCCGACCGGGCAGCCGCCCGAACCGGGCCACGCCACCGAGGGACTCGCTCCCCGGCAACGCGGCGTGCCCCGTACGCCCGAGGAGGCGAACGTGGTCACGCTGCGTACCGCCGCCGGGTTGGACCGCCCGGTACACGCCGCCGCGTGGCCCGACGTGGGCGAGCCGGAGCCGGTCGCGCCGGCGCCGCTGCCAGAGGACCGGTTCGGCAACCGTGAGCTGTCCTGGCTGGACTTCAACGCCCGGGTGCTGGCACTCGCCGAGGACCCGGACCGGCCGCTGCTGGAGCGGGCCAAGTTCCTCGCGATCTTCGCCAGCAACCTCGACGAGTTCTACATGGTGCGGGTCGCCGGGTTGAAGCGGCGGCTGTCCACCGGGCTGACCGTGAAGAGCGCCGACGGGCTCACCCCGCGCGAGCAGCTCGACCTGATCGCCGAACGCGCCGCCGAGCTGGTGACCGGCCACGCCCGCTGCTTCATCGACGAGGTACGCCCCGCGCTCGCCGGCGAAGAGATCATCATCGTCACCTGGGACGCGCTCAACGACGACGAACGGCAGCGGGTACGCCGCTACTTCCGCGACTCCGTGTTCCCGGTGCTGACCCCGCTCGCGGTGGACCCGGCGCACCCGTTCCCGTACATCTCGGGGCTCTCGCTCAACCTGGCGGTGCTGGTACGCGACGTGGAGGCCAAGGGCCCGGAGCGGTTCGCCCGGGTGAAGGTGCCGGCTAACGTACCCCGGTTCGTGCCGGTGGACCGGGCCGGGCGGCGCTGGGCGTTCCTGCCGATGGAAGAGCTGATCGCCGCCCACCTCTCCGAGCTGTTCAGCGGGATGCAGGTGGTCGAGCACCACGTCTTCCGAGTCACCCGCAACGCCGACCTGGAGGTCGAGGAGGATCGCGACGAGGACCTCCTCCAGTCGCTGGAACGCGAGCTGGCGCGCCGCCGCTTCGGGCCCCCGGTGCGGCTCGAAGTCGCCGCCGACGTCTCCGAACACGTGCTCGACCTCCTGGTACGCGAGCTGGACATGGACCGGCAGGACGTACTGAAAGTGCCCGGCCTGCTCGACCTGTCGGCGCTGTGGCAGCTCTACGACGCGGTGGACCGCCCGGATCTGGCCGACCCGCCGTTCGTACCGGCGACGCATCCGCAGTTCGCCGAGGGCGAGACCCCGAAGAGCGTGTTCGCCACGCTGCGGGAGGGCGACATCGGCGTGCACCACCCGTACCACTCGTTCTCCACCAGCGTGCAGCGGTTCATCGAGCAGGCGGCGGCCGACCCGCACGTGCTCGCCATCAAGCAGACCCTCTACCGCACCAGCGGCGACTCCCCGATCGTGGACGCGCTGATCGCCGCCGCCGAGGCGGGCAAGCAGGTGGTCGTACTGGTGGAGGTGAAGGCGCGGTTCGACGAACAGGCGAACATCGCCTGGGCCCGCAAACTGGAGCGCGCCGGCTGCCACGTGGTGTACGGCCTGGTCGGGTTGAAGACCCACTGCAAAGTCGCTCTGGTGGTACGCCAGGAGGCGAGCCAGATCCGCCGCTACTGCCACGTCGGCACCGGCAACTACAACCCGAAGACGGCCAGGATGTACGAGGACTTCGGCATCCTCACCGCCGATCCGCAGGTGGGCGCCGACCTGACCGACCTGTTCAACGTACTGACCGGGTACAGCCGGCAGACCGGCTACCGGCGGCTGCTGGTCGCCCCGTACGGGGTGCGCGACGGCATCGTGGAGCGGATCGAGCGGGAGGCTGCCCGGGCGGCGGGCGGTGAGCCGGCGCTGGTGCAGATGAAGCTCAACTCGATCGTCGACGAACAGATCATCGACGCGCTGTACCGCGCCAGCCAGGCCGGCGTCGCGGTGGAGCTGGTGGTACGCGGGATCTGCGCGCTGCGTCCCGGCGTCCCCGGGCTGTCCGACAACATCCGGGTGCGCTCCATCCTGGGGCGCTTCCTGGAGCACTCCCGGATCTTCCGGTTCGGCGGTGCCGGCGACGGGGATCCGGCCGAGTTCTGGATCGGGTCGGCCGACCTGATGCACCGCAACCTCGACCGCCGTGTGGAGGCGCTGGTCGAGGTCACCGACCCCGGGATCCAGGACTATCTGGCCGAGCTGTTCGCGCGCTCGATGGCCGACGACGTGGACGCGTTCGAGCTGACCACGGACGGCTCCTGGCAGCGGCGTACCCCCGGCTCTGGTGGCGAGTACGTCGACATCCAGGTGACGTTGCAACGCCGGATCAGCGGCCGGAGTTCCTAGGCTCGTGCCGTCGGGGGCGGCTTTCGGTCTCGCGGTGGGGGCCTAGCGGGTGCGCACCGGTCAGCCGGCCCGTTACGCTCCATTCGTGCGCGAAGAGGAACGGAAGTACGAAGTAGGTCCGTTGTTCGCGCTTCCGGAGCTGAGTGGCGCCGCGCCCGAGGGGGGCAGGATCACCGAGCAGCCCCCGCTGACGCTGCGCGCCACGTACTACGACACCGACGATCTGAGGCTGGCCCGCGGCGGCGCCTCGCTGCGGCACCGGTCCGGCGAGAGCGGTCCACCGTGGACAGTGAAGCTGCCCTCCGGCGAGGCGAACATCCGCCAGGAGATCGCCGTACCGGGCAGCGCCGACCGGATCCCGCGGGAGTTGGTGTCACTGGTGACGGCGTACACCCGGGGGGCTCCGCTGGCCTCGATCAGCACGCTGCAGACGATCCGGCACCGGTACCTGGTCACCGACGCCGCCGGTACGGCGCTCGCCGAGCTGGTCGACGACACGGTCACGGTGCTCGACGGCGAGACAGTGCGGTCCCGGTTCCGTGAGCTGGAGGTGGAGCGCAGGGCCGGCCCGCGCTCCGTACTGGACCGGGTGGAGCAGGTGCTGCTGGCGGCCGGCGCGGTACGCCCCACCGCGTTCACCCCGAAGATCGTACGGGCGCTCGGCCCGCGCGCCAGCGAGCCGCCTGAGCTGCCACCGCCGCAGCCGCTGGGCACCGCACCGACGGCGGCCGACGTACTGGTCGAGGCGCTGCGTACGGAGACCGGCAGGCTGCTCGCCCACGATCCGGCGGTACGCCTGGCCCCGGATGACCCCGACGGGCTGGAGCAGCTGCGTACCGCGTGCCGCCGGCTGCGTACCGACCTGCGCGGTTTCGCCCCGCTGTTCCAGGAGCCGGCGGCCGACCCCGGCCCCGTACCCGAAGCCGGGC
>JBOGDG010000417.1:0-3635 GCA_050701655.1 Micromonosporaceae bacterium | reverse complement strand
CAGCCACCGTACGGTCTCGCGCTCCAGGTCGGCCGCCGAGGTGTCGCCGCCCATCGCCGCGTTCTGGTCGTACGTGCTGGTCAGCCAGTCGCCGGCGAGCCCGGCCGGGGTGGCGCCGCCGGTGACGAAGCCGAGGTAACGCGGCCCGGCGCTGCCCGAGAACCCGGGCTCCTAGCGTGCGGTGAACCGCTCCAGCGCGCCGTCCAGACCGACGCCGCGTGGGGGCAGCGGCTCCGGCTCGGGCGTGGTGCGGCGCGCCGCCACGGGCCGACTGTGCAGCCCGCCGAGCGCCCGTACCGCGAGTGCGCGGGTCGCGTCGAGCAGCTCAGGCAGCGCCGTCAGATCGTGCGCGAGTCGTGGGTGCACACCGGTGAACGTATGCCGGCCGGGCCGTGGTGTCGCCGGCCAATCCGGCAGGTGTGGACTGGTCAGCCAGTCGCCGAACCCGGGCTGAGTCGTCCCTGAGCACGCCACGCCTTCTCGTGCTGTGGGATGTCGACCACACGCTGATCGAGACCCGTGGCGTTGGTCGTGCCATCTACGACCGCGCCTTTCCGGCTGCGACAGGCGTACCACTCGTCGAGCTTGCCTCCATCTCCGGTCGTACGGAGCTGGACATCATGGAGGAGAGCCTGCGGATCAACGGCATCGAGCCGGGGGGTGGAGCCATAGAGAGGCTGGCGGCCGAGCTCATCCGAGGCTATGAGGGTGCGCGGAACGAGCTGCGTACGGTAGGTCGCGCTCTAGCCGGGGCTGAGGAAACGCTTGCGAAGCTCGCCGCCGAGCCGGCTGTCCACCAGAGCGTCCTGACCGGCAACCTCCGCCAGGTCGCACGTATCAAGCTCGAAGTTTTCGGCTTGGACACCTACCTCGACCTGGAGAGCGGTGGGTACGGCGACGACGACCGGGATCGCCCCAAGCTCGTGGAGCTTGCGCGGCGACGCACCAGGGAGCGCACCGGCGTCGCATTCGGGTCCGATGCCACCGTCCTGATCGGCGACACACCGCGCGATGTGGCGGCGGCCTGGCGGCCGGTGTGCGGGTGATAGGGGTGGCTACCGGAAAGACCAGCGCACCACAGCTGAGGGCGGCGGGTGCGCATGAGGTGGCGAACGACCTGCATGGATGTCACGCCATTGTGTGTCGCCTGGTACGCGAAGGTGCCGTGACGAACGCGACCTGAGATCGGCGCGGACGAGCCCACCTCAGGCGAGCCATCATTGACCGTCCGGAGCTGACAGGTCGGTGGGGCGGGGGTTCATGCGTGAAGACGCGAGTGCTGTACGTGGTGCCGTGTGGTGCGGGTCCGGCGGGGGAGGTCGGTCGGCTCGTGACCCTGGCTCAGAGTCGCGGGTGGTCGGTGCATCTGGTCCCGACCGTGGCGGCGGTCGAGCACTTCCTCGACGTACCGGAGTTGGAGCGGCTCACGGGCAACCGGGTGAGGACGGGGCATCGCGGGCCGGGCGAGTCGGACAGGATGCCGCCGGCCGATGCGGTGCTGGTGGCGCCGGCGACGTACAACACGATCAACAAGTGGGCGGCGGGGATCAGCGACACGTACCCGCTGACACTGCTGGCGGAGCTGACCGGGCTACGGACCATGCCGATCGCGGTGCTGCCGTTCGTGAACAGCGCCCTGGCCAGCAACGAGGTGTTCGCCGAGAGCGTCGCGCGGCTACGCCGGGCGGGCGTGTTCGTACTCTTCGGCCCCGGCGGATTCGAGCCGCACCCACCCCGTACCGGCGGTACGAAACTGGCCGGGTATCCGTGGCACCTGGCGCTCGACGCGGTGGAGCAGCGGCTGTCCCGGAGTGGTCCGCCTAACGGGCAGGACTGACTGGACGTTTCGATCTGTCGCCGGGGCCGCGACAACGCCACCACGCTGACCGCCGACGGCTTCGGCGAGCAACGCGACTGGGCGCGGGAGTCGTACGAGGCGCTGCGGCCGTACCACCGCGGCTACTACGTGAACTTCATCGGAGACGAGGGCGGCCCGAGCTCGGTGGACGCGTACGGCGCGGAGCGGTATCAACGGCTCGTCGCGCTCAAGCGCCGCTACGACCCGTACAACCTGTTCCGGCTCAACCAGAACATCTCGCCCGAGTAGCCGCGCTGGCCGCGAGCCGGTGGGCGGTGGCGCCCTAGTCTGGGGGCATGGCGGATCCGCTGTTGGTGGTCGACGGCGCCAACGTGGTCGGCTCGGTGCCGGACGGCTGGTGGCGGGACCGGTTCGGCGCGGCGGAGCGGCTGCGGGACTCGCTGGTCCCGGTGGCGGAAGCCGGGCTGGCGGACCTCCCCGGGTCCGTTGAGGTCATCCTGGTCGTGGAGGGCGCGGCCCGCGGTGTCACGAGCGTTCCAGGGGTACGCGTGGTCAGCGCGCCTCACAGCGGCGACGACGAGATCGTCGCACTGGTGTGGCAGACCGAACAGCGCTGCGTGGTGGTCACAGCTGACCGCGGACTGCGGGAGCGGGTGACCGCGATCGGCGCCGAGGTGATCGGCCCCAGCGCGGTGCGCACCCGCTCGTGATCCCGCCCTGTCGAGGCTGGAGGTGGTCGTGATCTTGCACTACTGTAAATACCCCTAATAGAAAACCTCGCGCGGAGGTGCGTCGCGATGCGCCGGTCAGTGCTGCTTGTCGCCGTTCTCACCCTGCTCACCGGCTTGTTCACCCCCGCGTCGCCCGCCGTCGCGGCGACGACGCCCCTACAGGTGTACGGGGCATGGCATTGCAGCGACGACTTCTGCACCTGGGGCCGGGTACGCGACGTCGCCGAGTTCGACAGCATGAACCACTGGCTGATCGACCGGGGCGACGGCCGCCCCTCGGTGAACCTGGTGGTGCTGAGCTTCGTGCAGCCGTACAAACTGCTGCAGCGCACTACCGACGCGACCACGCTCGACGGGGTGCCCCGCGGTATGACGCCGGAGATCGTCAACTACTTCACCTCCCGGGGGATCCGGGTGATGCTCTCCATCGGCGGCATCACCTACACCGACGCCTGGGACGCCGCGCTGGCCGAGAATCCCGCGCAGTTCGGCCGGAACGCGGCGGAGGTGGCACAGCGGCTCGGCGTCGGCATCGAGATCGACTACGAGCGGAACACCGACCCGAACCTCGCCGGGTTGCAGGCGTTCATCGACGCGTACCGGGCGATCCACCCGTACGACGCGAGCGGCGCCAACCCCGCCGCCCGGCTCACCATCGACGTCGCCGCGGGGGACCGCTGGTTGATCGCGCTCAACCGCAAGGCCACCGCGGACTGGCTGCGCACCGACGCGCCGGTGCTCGACTACGCCAACGCGATGGTGCCGGCCCGGCAGCCGCACAGCGCCAGTGACGCGATCGCCAACTGGCAGGAGCACGTGGACGGCAAGCCGCAGTACTCGCCGCCGGTGCCGCCGCTCGCCCCGGCGAAGTTCACCGGAGGGCTCTACATCGCTGGCGGCAGCCGGAACCCGTACCCGGAGTGCCGTGACTTCGCGAACTCGCTGCAGAAGTCGACCGGCCCGTGGCTGCAGACGGTCGCGCCGAACGGCGCGGGCGCCACCCCGGGTCTGCTCGGCTACATGTTCTGGGCCGCTGAACGCCCGTCCACCCGCGGGATCACCACGCAGCCCCCGAACACCTGCGA
>JBOGDG010000416.1:0-3636 GCA_050701655.1 Micromonosporaceae bacterium | reverse complement strand
CGGCCGTACCGTGGTCCAGCTCCGCGCCTGCGTGACCCCGCATCCGGCTGAGCCGGCCGAGGCGGGCGCGGCGTCGCTGCGGCTGCTGACCGAGCTGCCGGGCGCGGTGCTCGACACGTTCCGGGTGATGCGGTACCGGGAGATCGGTACGGTCACCAACGACCCGGAGCGGCCGATGCCCCGTACCGGCCACTCCACCGCGATCACCGGGCTGGCCGACCCGCTGCTCGGGGCACTCACCGAGCTGGCCCGGCCGGGAGCACCGTTCCTACTCCTGGAGGCCCGCCACGTAGCCGGCGCCGGAAGCGGCGGGAGCCTTCCGGGCTGGGAGGCGGAGTTTCTGCTGTTCACGATGGCGGTCACCCCGGACGATGCCAGCCGGGTGGCGGCCGCCGACTTCGGCAACCGGCTGTACGGCGCGGCCGCCCCGTACGCCACCGGCCACAACCTGCCGAGCTTCATCCTGGCGCCGCCGGATCCGGCCGGCCTGCCGGAGACGATCCGCTCCGCGTACCCCCGCGAGCATTTTCGGTCACTGCAACGGACCCGGCAGCGGTACGACCCTGCGCACCGGTTCGGCGGCGACCGCCAGCTCAGCTGAAGTCACGCTCCGTTTAGGCGCGGTCGGTGGCACGAAGTCGGGACACTCCGGGCCAGAACCGGCAGCTAATGTGACCTGGTCAGCGAGGTGGGAGCGCGCATTCCGCGCGTAGAGACAGAACTAACGGAGGGCACCACCGTGACCGAGGGTTACTACGAGGACTACGCCGACTTCGACGGCGACGGCACCAAGGACGACCTGCAGGTGGACGTCAACTCGGACGGCAGCACGACGTACCTGATCGACACGAACAACGACGGCACCGCCGAGATCGAAGTCAACGACATGGACAGCGACGGCCAGTTCGAATCCGGCACCGACACCGTCGAGGTCGACAACGACCACGACGGGGTGTACGACGCGTCGTACTGATCCGCACCGCACGGTGGCCGGCTCCCGCTCAGGGCGCCGGCCACCGCCATGTCTGCGCCTCCAGACCGCTACGGGCTCTGGAACGTGACCGCCATGCCGCTGCGGAGCACCGGCTCCCGGTACGAGTAGCCGATCCCCACGGCGCCGGTGTTGCTCTCGATACCCACCGCCGCGAGGCTGCCCAGCTCGCTGGGCCGGCCGGTGTAGAGCTCGGCGTAGTTGAACACCACGTCGCCGTTCTCGCCCAGGATCACCTCGAAGGTCACCCGCTGCGAGCGGTAGCCGTACATGTGTACGTTGCGCCACTCGATCACCACCTGGCGGTTCGGCGCGGCTCCGACCACCGAGGTGCGCACCGACGCGTACGAGTCGACCACCAGGTCGTTCCAGAACGGCGCGATCACCCCGTTGGGCGCCACCGGGTCGGGCAGCGCCGTCTCGGCGTACCCGTCGGGCACCGTGTGCGGCCCGACGGTGAGCATGCCGTTGGTGTCCACCCAGACCGCGCTGGTGGGCTGCCCGTACCAGGAGAAGCTGAAGGGCAGGTCCACCTTGGCGACGGCGTCGTCCCCGGTCAGCGGCAGCACGGTGGCCGCCGGTACGAACGGCGCCGCCGCGTCGACGCAGCGGTAGCCGTACGTGTCGGTCTTCTGGTCCAGCGCGATGTCGGCCACCTCCGGACCATCCACAGTGACCGGTACGGTGCGCGGCGGCACGCACCGCCCGTTGCCCAGCGACGCGGTCACCTGGTAGCTGCCGGCGGCCAGGCCGGTGAAGCTGTAGCCGCCGCTCGGGCCGGTGGTGGTGGTCTGGCCGCCCGGGCTCAACGTCACGGTGGCCCCCGCCAGCGCCCCGCCGGTGGTGGTGTTGGTGACGGTGCCGGTGATCGCGGGCGAGCCGGACGCGGCCGCGTACCGGGCGGTGTACGTGGTCGCCGTGGCCGGCGCGGTGATCGTGTGGTTCTGGCCGCCACCGTCCGACCAGCTCACGAAGCTGTAGGAGACCCCGCCGGAAGACTGTGGTGACGGCGCGCTCACCCCGACCGCCCCGCCCACGATGACGGTACGGGTGAACGGCGCGGCACCGCTGTGCCCGCCGGCGGACAGCTGCAGCCCGACCGGATCGGAGCCAAAGGTCAGGTCGACCGTCTTCGGGTCCAGCCGCCTGGCCGTGGTGTGGGTCAGTCCACCGGAGTCGGTGGCGGTCAGCGCCAGCTCCAGGTACGACGGATACTCGTGGTCCGGTGCGGAGAACGAGCCGCTCGCCACCTCCTCCCAGTCCCGCAGGTAGTGCAGGTGGCAGTCGGTCGGATCCGACTCGTGGCAGTGGTAGAGCCGTAGCTGCCAGTCCAGCGCGCTCGCCGGCAGGGTGCCCTGCTGCGGATCGCTGGCGTGGCCGGTGAAGCTGATGGTGTCCCCCACCTTCCAGGTGGTGCTCGCGGCCGGGGTGTCGATGGTCGCGGTGGGTGGCCCGTTGCCGACCGAGATCGGGATCAGCTCGGTGTCGGTCGCGCCCAGCGTGTCGGTCACGGTCAGCTTCGCGGTGTAACTACCCACCGAGGTGTACGTGTGCTGCGCGGTCAACCCGGTGGCGTCGGTGCTGCCGTCGTCGGTGAAGTCCCAGGCGTACGAGAGCACCTCGCCCGGGTCCGGGTCCGACGAGCCGGTGGCGTCGAACTGCACCGTCAGCGGCGCGTCACCGGCGTTCGGGGTGGCGCTCGCCGCGGCGGTCGGCGGCGCGTTGTTCGGGGTGTAACGGATCCGCTGGATGGTGCCGCCGCCGATGTTGACGTAGTAGAGGTCGCCGCCCGGCCCCGCCTCCAGATCCACCGGGTTCGACGCGCCGGCCACGAAGGTGATCACGTTGGCCGGGTTGGGCAGCCCGTTCGTACCGGGCAGCATCGCCCAGATGCAGTCCCGGTTGTAGTCGGAGAAGAACAGCGCCCCGCGGTAGCCGGCCGGGTACTCCCCGCCGCTCGCCGGGTGGAACGCCAGCCCGGAGATCGCCGAGCCGCCGGACGGGCAGCTCTCCCCCGCGACCACCTTCGACCCGTGGTTGTACGTGAAGTACGGCGCCGTCTGGCCCGCCCCGGTGTAGAGCGATTCGCAGAGGGTGAGGTTGGCGTTGTCGTAGCTGCCCTGTCGCGCGTTGCCCTCGTAGCACGGCCACCCGAAGTTGACCGCCGACGCGGTCGGGCTCACCACGCGGTTGATCTCCTCCCAGGTGCCCCACCCGACGTCGCCGGCCCACAGCTCGTTGGTGCCGGGGCGGAACGTGAACCGGAACGGGTTGCGCTGCCCGTACGCGAAGATCCGGCGGGCGTTCGCGTCGGTGGTGGTGTTGTACAGCGGGTTGTCGGGCAGCGCGGCGCCGGTGACCGGATCGAGCCGCAGCAGCGTCCCGTCCAGCCCAGTCGGGTCGGAGAGGGTACGTACGTCCTGGCTGCGCAGCGCGCCGCCCTGCGCGGTGGGTGGGCTCATCGCGCCGCCGACGCCGCCCGGCGGGTCGCCGCACGGGTTGACCGGGTTGCCGTCCTGGCCCCAGTCGGCCCAGTTGAAGCTGGCGCCGTCGCCGCCGGAGACGTACAGCTTGCCGTCGCCGCCGAACTGCAGGTCACCGATGGTGTGGCTGGGGTACTGCGCGCACCAGTCGTTGATCAGCAC
>JBOGDG010000415.1:0-3643 GCA_050701655.1 Micromonosporaceae bacterium | reverse complement strand
AGACCACCTGGTTGAACAGGTACAGGAACAGCAGCAGCCCGACCGCGCTCGCCACCGCCTGGTACGCCGGATTCGCCATGCTCTGCTCGAAGTACAGCCGACCCACCGTCTTCAGCAGCTCCAGCCCGACCGCGACCAGCAGCGCCGGCCCCCACAGCCGGCGCAGCGGCAGTCGTAGCCTCGGCAGGCCGGTGAGCAGCGCCATCGCCAGTACGGTGTTCACCGCGAGCCCGACCACGAAGCCGAGCGCCGCGATCCCCCACCGCACCGGCCCACCGCTGAGCCCGGCGCCCTCCACCACGGTCCAGCGGATCATCGCCGGCACCCCGGCCGCGACGCCGATCGAGACCAGCAGCAGTACGCCGAGCCCGGCCAGCACCGCCAGGTCGAGCCCGACGCGTACCAGAAACCGGCCGGCCTTCTCGTCCAGCAGCCAGATCCGGCGTACCGCGCCGCGCATCCCGTCCACCCAGCGCCAGCCCGCGAACAGCAGCCCGACCAGCGCGATCACGCCGATCCCGGTGGCGGCGTCGGCCAGCTTGGCGACGTCCAACGGCGGCAGATTGACGTTCACCCAGTCCTGCACCAGGCCCATCACCACCGCGTCCCGGCGCAGCATCCAGCCGAGCACCGCGAACCCGAGACCGGTCAGCGCGAACACGGCGAAAAACGCGTAGTACGCCAGCGCCGCGGCCAGCCGGTCAGCGCGTACGCCCGCGTACCGCCGGGCGGCGCGGACGGTGTGGTCCAGCCAGCCGTACCGGCGGCGCGCCCGCCGCCAGAGGGCCTGCCAGCGGTCGCCGGCACGGTGCAGTGTCCCCATAGCGGTCACGGTATGACTGTTCCCCCGTTGTGCCCGGTCAACTCGCAGTCAGCAGGAAGTCGCGCTGGGGGCGCCAGCGACCGTCGGAGCCGTGCTCGAACAGCGTGAAGCTGCCCACCTCGAACCGCGCCTCGAAGCCGGCCAGCTCGGCGAACACCGCGTCCAGCCGCTCGGCGCCGATCCGCCCGTCCAGGTCGTGCGCCACCGTCACATGGGGGTGGTACGGGAACCGCAGCTCCCGCCGCAGCGGCCCGGTGCGGATCTGCCCTTCGAGCCGCTCGCACTCGCTGATCCCGGCCACCACGGCGATGAACACCACGTCGTTGACCGGCCGGAACGTACCGGTGCCGCGCAGATGCAGCGTGAACGGCCGGTGCATCGCGGCCAGCGCCGAGAGGTGCTTGTCGATCGCCGGCAGCCGCTCCTCGACCACGTCGGTGGGGCCGAGCAGGGTCAGGTGAGCCGGGATGTAGATGGCCTGTGGATCACCACATGCGGCGCGGCACTCGTTGAGGAAGCTGCCCCACGGCTCGGGGATCGGCACCGCCACCCCGATGGTGTGCACCGCGCCGTCGATACTTCGCCCGATCGGGTCCATCTCCGCGGCTCGCTTACCCGTGTGCCGCGGGAAGAAAACCGATCCGGGTGTACGCGTCGGAGAGCGTCTTCGCCGCCACCGCCCGAGCCTTCTCCGCGCCGGCGTACAGGATCTTGTCCAGCTCGTCCGGGCTGTCGAGGTACTCCTGGGTGCGATGCTGGATCGGGGCGACGAACTCCGTCAGCACCTCGGCGAGATCCTTCTTCAGGTCGCCGTACCCCTTGCCGGCGTACGCGGTCTCCAGCTCCGGGATCGTACGGCCGTCCAGCGCCGAGTAGATCGTGAGCAGGTTGGCGATACCGGGCTTGTGCTCCGCGTCGTACACGATCTCGCGGCCGGTGTCGGTGACCGCGGAGCGGATCTTCTTCGCCGCCTTCTTCGGGTCTTCCAGCAGGTCCACCACGCCGTTCGGGCTGGAGTTGGACTTGCTCATCTTCGCCGTCGGCTCCTGCAGGTCGGTGATCTTCGCGGTGTCCTTCACGATGTGCGGCGCCGGCACGGTGAAGGTGCGGCCGTAGCTGGTGTTGAACCGTTGCGCCAGGTCGCGGGTCAGCTCCAGGTGCTGCCGCTGGTCCTCCCCCACCGGTACGGCGTCCGCCTGGTACAGCAGGATGTCCGCGGCCTGCAGGACCGGGTACGTGAACAGCCCGACGCTCGACCGGTCGGCGCCCCGCTTCGACGACTTGTCCTTGAACTGCGTCATCCGGCTCGCCTCGCCGAAGCCGGTGATGCAGCTGAGGATCCATGCCAGCTGCGGGTGCTCCGGCACATGGCTCTGCACGAACAGCGTGGACGTCTCCGGGTCGATCCCGAGCGCCAGCAGCTGCGCCGCCGAGACCCGGGTACGCCGCCGCAGCAGCTCCGGATCGTGCCCAGCGGTGATCGCGTGCAGATCCACCACGCAGTAGAACGCGTCGTGGGTCTCCTGCAGCGCGACCCAGTGCCGTAGCGCCCCCAGGTAGTTGCCGAGATGGAACGAATCGGCGGTGGGCTGGATACCGGAGAGTACGCGGGGACGCCGGTCGGTCATGTCACGCATTCTGACAGGCCGACCGGTGACCCCTCACACGCGGAGTCCGTCACCCCCCGGGGGGCCGGACACACGGCGGCGGGTTTGTAGTCGAAGCGCGACTGTCGATCGCCGCCTGTGACCGCCGAGCGTCCCGGGTCAGCAGGGGAAGCCGGTGAGATAGGCCGCGCGCCGCCGCAGCCCGCGTGGGGCGTGGTCTCCGGGCCGATCGAGCTGGCGTTGAACAGCTCGATCGCGAACCTGCACTTGCTGCGGGTCAGCGTCCGACCGGCGGGGCTGGACGCGAAGCCGGGGCCTTCCACCTAGGTGTTCTTCACGTACAGCGGCCCGTACGGGCGCGAGGCGAGGTTGGCGCGGCTCAGGAATGTCAACGTCGTCCTACCCGCGTCGTTGTTGTGGGCGACGATGAACGAGCTCAGCGTGAAGGAGTACTGCCAGTCGGCGGAGAAGGCGTTCACCACGCTGTAGCTGCGCGAGTTGGACGAGCTCTTGGTGCGCCAGCCGTCCTTGGTGAAGACCTCGACACCGAACGCGAAGGTCGGGCTCGACGAACGCCACGCGAACTGGCCGGCGCCGTTGGGGAGCGCCCCTGCCGGTGGTGTCCGTGCCCAGCGTCACGTGCGTGTCCGGCAAGTACGTCCCATCCGCTGCCGCCGCTGCCCTCGAAGACCCGCCGGTACGGCCGGCTGCTCCACGGGGCGTGGAACGGCCCGTTCGGGCTCTCGGAGACGGCGTACAGGATGTCGTCGCCCGCGACCCGGCCGGCCGGGTCGGCACCGCACCACCACATCTTCCACAGGTCGCCGTGCTTCATCACCGTCGGCGCGTAGTCGTACACGCTGCCCTTCTCGACATTGCCCGAGCTGGAGCGCCAATTCTCGATCCGCAGCGCGTCGGCATCTCCGGCCAGCGCCTCCGGCAGCATCGATGCCGCGCACCACTTCCACCGTCCCGTTTCAGCCGCCGCGGCGCTGACCGACCGGCGGAGCCGCCGGGCATCGTCACGAGCACCGGTGTGGCCGTACCGTGTAAGGACCACGGCAGGAGCGCGGCGATGCCTGAGTTCGAGCGACCGGTACCGGTGCACGAGCCACGCGCCGACAGCTGGGGTGACGTGGTCGAGTCGGTGTCGCGCCGGCGGTGGCCGCGGCGCCGGCTGGTCGGCGGAGGGGCGCTGGCCGCTGCGCTCGGG
>JBOGDG010000414.1:0-3644 GCA_050701655.1 Micromonosporaceae bacterium | reverse complement strand
ACCTCGGCCGGCGTTAGCAACGGCTCTGGCTCATGTGTACGCGATGCCATCGGTCACTCCTCCACAAGTGCTGACAACCCCGGCCAGGGTCCCGCCGGCCGACGCTCCTCCATCGTCCGGCCTGTCCCTGATGTCCGACATGGGCCGAACGGATGATTATCCGTAGACCCTTGGCGGAATAATGCACCCTTTATGCCCGTTTGTCAGTGTCGGATTAGTTACATCGCTCCAATAGCTGAACCGACCGCCACCGCTCCACCAAAGCCTGATAAGCGCTCGTTGCGCCCTCCGCGTCGTCGCGCGCCAGCGCCGCCAGCCCGTCGGCGGCGAGCCCCGGAGAGTCGTCCTCGCGCAGCTGCTCGTCGGTGAACAGCGACACCAGACCGCCGTAGTCCAGCTCGACCACCGCGCGGGGGTGAAACTCCTCCAGCCAGCGCGCACCCTCCTCCACCGCCTCGGTGATCGGGGTGTCGCCGACCGAACGCCGCAGCACCGCCAGCGCCCGGTGCGCCCGGCGCCGCGCCCGCGCCATCGAGGTGCGGTAGCGCAGCCGGCGTACCCCCGGCCGCAGCACCAGGTCCTTCTCGTCCAGATCGACGTACACGAACCAGCGCAGCGGGATGGTCCAGCCGGAGGTGGTCTCGTGCAGCTTCGGCGGCTCCTGCTCGGGGTGCGCGCCGTTGTGCCACTCCGCGCTCACCTGCTGCGCGGCCGCCATCAGCGTCGGCGGTACGAACGCGTCGGCGAGCGACTGCGGCACTCCCTGCCGGGCCGAGATCGCGGCGCTCGCCACCTGCTGCCGCAGCTCCCACGGGCACACCAGCAGCGAGCCGCCATCCTCCATCACGTACGCCTCGGGGGCCAGCTCCGGGAGTCTGGTCCAGCCGACGCCCAGAGCGTCGATCACCATCCGCCGCTGCATCGCCGGGCCCTCGCCGGTGCCCGGGGCATGGCCCTCGGCCGCGTACACCCGCCACTGCTGTTGCTGGGCACGAGAGAAGGCGACCAACGGCTCGTAAACCCGCAGGTAGGCGGCGAACGGTGACGGCACGGCGCCGATCGTCCCACGTGACGGTCCAGGGTCTACCACGTCCCCACCTTACGGACCGGTACGGCATACGCTCACCTCAAGCCGGCAGACCCGCCGGCCCGACGGCGTAGCCCCACAAGGGCTCCGCCCCACCCCACGGTTCTCACAGGAGCGGACATGGGCGTATTCACCGTCGCCGACACTCGCGGCGCCGGCGGCCACCAAGTCGGCCACGAGCAAGTGGTCTTCTGCGAAGACAGTCAGTCCGGACTACGCGCGATCATCGCGATCTACTCCACCGCACTCGGCCCCGCGCTCGGCGGCACCCGGTTCTACCCGTACGCCAGCGAGGAAGAAGCCCTGCACGACGTGCTGGAGCTGTCCAAGGGCATGGCCTACAAGAACGCACTCGCCGGGCTGGACCTCGGCGGCGGCAAGGCCGTGATCTGGGGCGACCCGGGCAAGGACAAGAGCGAAGCCCTCCTCCGGGCGTACGGGCGGTTCGTGCAGTCCCTCGGCGGGCGCTACGTCACCGCGTGCGACGTCGGCACGTACGTCGAGGACATGGACATCGTCGCGAAGGAGACCCGGTACGTCACCGGCCGCTCCGTGGAGCACGGCGGCGCCGGTGACTCGTCGATCCTGACCGCCTGGGGCGTGTTCCAGGGGATGCGCGCCTCCGCCGGGCACCTCTGGGGTTCGCCGTCCCTGGCGGGGCGCACCGTCGGCGTGGCCGGCGTCGGCAAGGTCGGCAAGCACCTGGTGGAGCACCTGCTCAGCGACGGTGCGACCGTCACGGTCACCGACGTCTCACCCGCCGCCCTGCAGTGGGTACGGGAGACCTTCCCGCAGGTGACGATCGCCGACTCCGAGGCCACGCTGATCGCGAGCCCACTCGACGTGTACGCGCCCTGTGCCCTGGGCGGCGCGCTGAACGACGACTCCGTGCGGGCGCTGGCCACCAAGGTGGTCTGCGGCGCCGCCAACAACCAGCTCGCGCACCCCGGCATCGAGAAGGTGCTAGAAGACCGCGGCGTCCTGTACGCCCCGGACTACGTCGTCAACTCCGGCGGCGTGATCCAGGTGGCCGACGAGATCGAGGGTTTCAACTTCGACCGCGCCAAGAAGCGGGCGTCGCGGATCTTCGACACCACCCGGCAGATCCTGCAGCTGGCCGGTACGGAGGGCGTACCGCCGGCGGTGGCCGCCGACCGGCTGGCCGAACGCCGGATCGCCGAGTGCGGCCGCCTGCGCACCATCCTGCTGCCATAGCCGCCTCGCGCCGTCGTCGCACGGCACCGGCGACGGCTCCATGATCATGGGCCCCTTCATGTTGTCCTGGCGACGTGAAGGGGCCCATGATCGTGACTGGCTCGGCCGTAGCGACCAGCGGGGGCGATGCCCCTTACCCCGTAGTAGTCCCGTGACGGGCCGGGGTTGCCGGAAATTCGCATATTTGAGTGGCTCATCACGGCGGGGGCGAGGTGCCGAACCCCGGGACAGGCCTGTAACGTTAAGCCCACGAGAGATGCCTAAGTCGTCGGGGCCTGCCTCTCGAGGCCGCCCCGCAAAAGTGTGCGAGGGGGTCGAGCCATGGGGCGCGGCCGAGCTAAGGCCAAGCAAACGAAAGTGGCCCGGCAGCTGAAGTACCACACCCCGGATACAGACCTTGGGGCGCTGGAGCGTGAGCTCGGCGGCTCGAAGTCAGGGTCCGGCGAGGACTTCGAGCGCCGCCATGACAGTGACGACGACGAGTACGAAGACTCGCGTTGGTCACCGTCCGACCGGTAGCTCCGTCCAAGGCATAACAGTCACGAGCCGTCCGACTTCGGACGGCTCGTGACTGCGCCCAGCTAGAGCGTCAACAGCATCCGGGTGTTGCCCAAGGTGTTCGGCTTGACCCGTTCCAGGTCGAGAAACTCGGCGACCCCTTCGTCGTACGAGCGGAGCAGCTCCTCGTACACCCGATGGGGCACCGGGGCGCCGTCGATCGGCACAAAGCCGTGCCGTGAGAAGAACTCGGTCTCGAAGGTCAGTACGAACACCCGCTCCACCCCGAGCCGGCGGGCGTTGTCGAGCAGCCCGGTGGCGAGCCGGTGCCCGATCCTGCGTCCGTGCCAGTCGGGGTCGACCGCGATCGTACGGATCTCGGCCAGGTCTTCCCACATCACGTGCAGCGCCCCGCACCCTACGATGCGCGCCGCGCCACTCGCGCCCGGCTGTCCAGCAGCGGCGCCGGCTTCCGAGACGGCCTCCGCGACCAGAAACTCCTGGATGTCCTCGTACAACGTCACGGTCGCCTTCGACAGCAACTGCCTGGCCGGCGCATACACATCGACCAGCCGCCGGATCCCAGCTACGTCCGCAGTCCGCGCCCGCCGAATGACTATGCCGTCTACCGCATCTTCATGCACCCACCCAGAGTATCCCGTCAGCACGAACGACGGCTTTGTGGCCAAACCGCGGTCTCCCGTCGCCGCGAGACAGCTGTCCTGTCTTTTGTTCGATCGGACACTTATGTCTCGGGTTGGTCCGGACACTGGAGTAGTTGTGGGCGCAGCATGCGCTCATGGCGGACAGGGTGGTTCCGGTGGAGGTGCGCAATGCGATCGTC
>JBOGDG010000413.1:0-3668 GCA_050701655.1 Micromonosporaceae bacterium | reverse complement strand
ATCGGGCGCACGAGCGACCATTTGAGGCCCCAAGTGCGGCGAGACCGGCGCGGGACGGGCCGGTGGGGCCTGACGGGGACGCTAGCGGGGGTCGGCGTGCAGGGCGCGGCCGGTGTCGTCCAGCACGTGGCCGTCGGCGCAGCGCAGGGTGGCGCGTACCGGGGCGCCGCAGCCGGCGTGGGTGACCCGCAGCGGCGGGCCGCCGGGCCAGTCGAGATGCCGGTCGCCCCACTGCATCAGCGCGGTCAGCACCGGCTGCAACTCCCGCCCCGCCGGCGTCAGCCGGTACTCGTCGCGCGCCCGCGCCCCCGGCTCCCGGTAGGTATGCCGCTGCAGCACCCCGGCCTCGACCAGGGCCCGCAGTCGCCGGGTCAGTACGGCACGCGGCGCGCCGGTGGCGTCGTGGATCGCTTCGAAGCGGCGTACCCCCAGGAAGACCTCGCGCAGCACCAGCAGTGACCAGCGTTCGCCGACCAGCTCCAGGGTCTGCGCCACCGAACAGGCGCGCGGATGAGGCATACGTCGAGCGTCTCACATCTGAGTTCAGAAATTGAATGTAGCCCGCTACAGTGCCGGTATGAACGCACCGGAGTCGTGGGGCGAGCCCCGCCAGAAGACGATCACGTGGTACGACCCGATCCGCAGTGCCCAGGCCGGCGCCGCCATGTCGGGGCGCGACTACCTGCAGGCGATGATCGACGAGAAGTTGCCGCCCCCGCCGATCGCCGGGTTGTTCGGCATGCGCGCGGTGAGCGTCGGCGACGGCGATGTCGTCTTCACCTGTACGCCCGACGAGGCGGCGTACAACCCGATCGGGCTGGTGCACGGCGGCCTGGTCTGCACCCTGCTCGACTCGGTGGCCGGCTGCGCGGTGCAGGCCACGCTGCCCGCCGGCGTCGGCTACACATCGGCGGAGATCAAGGTCAACTACCTGCGCCCGATCCACGCCGACACCGGCGAGCTGACCGCGCGCGGCTGGCTCGCCAAGCCGGGCCGGCGGATCGCCTTCGCCGAGGCCGACGTACGCGATGCCGCCGGCAAGGTGTACGCCACCGCCACCAGCACCTGCCTCGTCCTCTCCACGTAACCGCCCACCTTTCCCGAAACGGCGGTCCCCAGCGCGGAAACACCGCGTGAGAGCGGGGAGACGCCGCGTGACAGGGGAATTTGTCGGGATAGCCACTTCACGTGGGTGATCGCGGGCACTAGCGTCCAACCATGCGAAGCACTATGCAGGATGTGCCGCTGCTGGTCTCCCGGATCCTCGTGCACGGCTCGACGGTGCACGGTGAGCGCAGCGAGGTGAAGACCTGGACCGGTGACGGGGTACGCGGCCTCACGTACGCCCAGGTGGGCCGGCAGGCCGCGCAGCTGGCGCACGGGCTACGCGACGAGCTCGGCATCACCGGCGACCAGCGGATCGGGACCCTGTGCTGGAACAACAACGAGCACCTGATCAGCTATCTCGCGGTGCCCAGCATGGGGGCGGTGCTGCACCCGCTCAACCTGCGGCTGCCCCCGGCGCAGCTGGCGTACGTCGCCAACCACGCCGAAGACAAAGTGATCATCGTCGACAACACCCTGGTGCCGCTGCTGGCCGCGGTGCTGCCGCAGCTGTCCACTGTGGAGCACGTGGTGGTGGTCGGACAGGCGGACACCGCGCCGCTGGCCGCCGCCGACAAGCCGGTGTACCTGTGGGACGAGCTGCTCGCCGGTCGCCCCGAGACGTACGACTGGCCGGTGCTGGACGAGCGCGACGCCGCGTCGCTGTGCTACACGTCGGGCACCACGGGCAACCCGAAGGGCGTGGCGTACTCCCATCGCTCGATCTACCTGCACTCGCTTCAGGTGTGTACGGCCGAGTCGTTCGGCTTCGACGCCACCGACAGCACGCTGGCGGTGGTGCCGATGTTCCACGCCGCCGCGTGGGGCCTGCCGTACGGGTCGCTGATGTCCGGGGCGTCGCTGCTGATGCCGGACCGTTTCCTGCAGGCGGCGCCACTCGCCACGATGATCGCCAAGGAGAAGCCGACCTTCGCCGGCGCGGTGCCGACGATCTGGACGGATCTGCTGCGTCACCTGGACGAGAATCCGACCGACACCTCGTCGCTGGCGAATGTGGTGATCGGCGGCTCCGCGTGCCCGCCGGCGCTGATGGAGGCGTACCAGAAGCGGCACGGCATCAACGTGATCCACGCCTGGGGGATGACCGAGACCTCCCCGCTGGGCTCGGTGGCCCGCCCGCCGGCCGGGTTGGACGAGGAGAGCACCTGGCGGTACCGGCTCACCCAGGGCCGGGTGCCGGCCTCCGTACAGGCCCGGATCATCGGCCCCGACGGGCAGCCCGCCCCCACCGACGGCGAGGCGGTCGGGGAGCTGGAGGTACGCGGCCCCTGGATCACCGGTACGTACATCGGTGACACGCAGCCGGATCCGGAGAAGTTCGACGACGGCTGGTTGCGTACCGGCGATGTGGGGACGCTCTCCTCGGACGGGTTCATCACGCTGACCGACCGCGCCAAGGACGTGATCAAGTCCGGCGGCGAGTGGATCAGCTCGGTGGAGCTGGAAAATCACCTGATGGCGCATTCAGCGGTGACCGAGGCGGCGGTGATCGCGGTGCCGGACGAGCGCTGGGACGAGCGCCCGCTGGCCGCCGTGGTGGTCGCCGAGGGCGAGCAGGTCGGTGCCGAGGAGCTGCGGGACTTCCTCGCCGACAAGGTGGCGAAGTGGCAGCTGCCGGAGCGCTGGTCGTTCATCAACGAGGTGCCGAAGACCAGTGTCGGCAAGTTCGACAAGAAGGTGCTGCGCGCCCGATATGCCGAGGGCGGCTTGGACGTCACCACCCTGTAGCCCCCGCCCCCCGCCTCCGACCGTCCAGAGACGCGGCGGCCGGGGACCCGATCAACTGCCGCCGGCGCTCGGATGGGCGTCGGTGTTGGCAGCGGCGGTCGCGGCTTCGGCAGCGACCTTCGTGGCTTCGATAGCGGCGAGCCGGTCCGCCTCGCGCTTCATGGAACGCCGGATCTCGGCTTCGGCCTCGGCCCGGCCGACCCACTTGGCGCCCTCCACGCTCTTGCCGGGCTCCAGATCCTTGTAGACCTCGAAGAAGTGCTGGATCTCCAGCCGGTCGAACTCCGGCATGTGGTGGATGTCCCGCAGGTGCTCCTGACGCGGGTCATCCGCCGGTACGCAGAGCACCTTGTCGTCGCCGCCCTTCTCGTCCCGCATCCGGAACATCCCGATCGCACGGGACCGGATCAGCACGCCGGGGAAGGTCGGCTCCTGCACCAGCACGAGCGCGTCCAGCGGGTCGGAATCCTCGCCCAGGGTGTTCTCGATGAACCCGTAGTCGGCCGGATACTGGGTGGCGGTGAACAGCGTACGGTCCAGCCGGATCCGACCCGTCTCGTGGTCGATCTCGTACTTGTTGCGATGACCCTTCGGAATCTCGATCGTGACGTCGAACTCCACGAGCATCCCCTTTGTACGTTGTGCCCCAGCACCAGCGGTGACCGTGCGGTGGCAGGTGCCACCTGCCGCACCTGACAGCCCGTCCGACGACTAGTGTCGCCCATGCGGAACAGGCAGGGGGAGGAGGGCCGAATGGGGAGGCCTGGCCCACACGAGGGCGGCACGCCGTACGGCTCGGAGCAGCCGGTACGCGG
>JBOGDG010000412.1:0-3693 GCA_050701655.1 Micromonosporaceae bacterium | reverse complement strand
GTTCTCACCAGCCACAACCCCAAGATCACCAGCTACTCCGCCGTAAGGCGCTCGTTGAGGCCGATCGCCGTTAGCTGGGTCAGGCTCAGGGGCGGGGCGTCGCGGGTGGGGGCGGAGGTCTTGCACCTTCTGGCTGATCGGCAGCCTCGTCGTCGTCGCCCCGTACGGTGAGTTCGAGCGGCGGTGCCCGCGTACCCCCGTCGCTACCGGAAGGCACGCGACGAGGAGATGATCGGCGCGCTGCTGGAGGCGGCAGAACCCGGTCAGGCAAAGCCGAATGGCACTACCTGACGTCGAGGAAAGCACACCCCAAAAGTGGCGCAGAATTGAATCTGGAGGGGTCAGCGAAACAATGAGCTACCAACTGGCTCCACAGGTACTGGAGCAGTTCCTAACGGTTGTGATGCCCGCGTCAGGCGTACCATCCCGCGTAGACCCAATAGTAGCCGGATCCCCAGTACTGGCCTCTGCCGTCGTTTCCGACGCACTCTACTGCGCGCACCCAGTTCGACTTGTAGATCTTGAACTGGTACGATTTGACCTCGTTATACCCACCGATATAGTAGAACTGGCTAAATCGATAATTGAAACTTGAGGTATATACCTCAAGTTCGACACATGCGCCGCGTCCGTCCTTCTGAGTGTCCTTGACTTTGCCCTTGATGTAGTGGCCGTACTCGTCGGCGTACGTTGTTCCATGTGCCCAGGAACCGACGATGTCGGCGGATGTCCCGGTGAGATTCCACGTATACCCGTACCCAGACCCGTGATCGGCAAGCGCCGGTTGGGATGCCACGGTGACCGCGCCGACACATGCGAGGACCATCGTGACGATACTCATCACCAGCCTGGACGGATTTGCTCTCTGTCTCATTCAGATCTCCGTATCAACTCTTCGTTGGTTCGTTGGTTCGTTGGGGCATACAAATCCCTTGCCGGAAGGCAGCTCACCACGGTTCGGTATTGGTGCGGTATTGACCTCGACCCTTCAGCAGGGCTCGGGATATCCACTTTCTCCGGGATCGTGCCGTAGCATGGGTTCGCTTAACGTAGCGACAGGAATCGAGCACCAACAGGAAATTGAGCGGCAGTTAACCGGCAATTTGAGCGGTGGCCGGGAACTCGGTTGGGATACGGGCGGTTCCTACGTACCGCGATCGCCATGTACGCGACCGAGCCGATGCGGCCCGCAGGTGTCCATTCACGGGTGATGCCGCGTGGAGTCGTCAGGCTGTGACTGGGGTGGGGAGCCAGGGGTTGCCGGTGAGGGCAGTGTGGATGGCGTCGATGGCGCGGATGCCGTGGCGCGGGCACTGGCGAGGTAGGAGCGGACGCGCAGGTCGTTGCGGAGGGCGTCGGTGCTGTGCCAGTACCCGGAGACGGTCTGGTACGCCGCCTCGTCGGACCGTTTCATGTGCGTCCCCTTCTTGTCGCTTCCACCCAGGAGACGGAGCAACGTTATCGGGGGGTTGCCGGCGGCCGGTGCCCGTCGCCGATAGCCTGGGCCGATGGCTGACTCCCTGGTCACCGCGCTGCGTTCCCTGCTCGACGGCCGCTGGGGACACGTCCGGAAACAGGTGCGCGACCAGCTGCCCGGCCTGCCCCCCGGCGCGAGCCCCGGCCTCAGCCTAGAAGAGAACCGCTCCCGGGTGTACGAGCAGCTGCGCGCCCTGGCGGCCAGCGGCATCCCCCGGCTCGGCTTCGCGAAGGAGTACGGCGGCGCGGGCGACATCGGCGGCTCGGTGGTGAGTCTGGAGATGCTCGGCGGCGACCTGTCGTTGATGGTGAAAGCCGGCGTGCAGTTCGGGCTGTTCGGCGGCGCGATCGCGGCGCTGGGCACGGAACGGCACCACTCGGCGTACCTGAAGCAGGTGATGGATGTCGAGCTGCCCGGCTGCTTCGCGATGACCGAGACCGGGCACGGGTCGGACGTGCAGCGGCTGCGTACCACCGCGGTGTACGACCCGGTGGCCCAGCAGTTCGTGATCGATACTCCGCACGAGGCGGCGCGCAAGGACTACATCGGCAACGCGGCGCGGGACGGCCGGTTGGCGGTGGTGTTCGCGCAGCTCATCACCGCCGGTGAGTCGCACGGCGTACACGCGTTCCTGGTGCCGATCCGGGACGCCGCGGGGCGGGTCCGGCCCGGGGTGACCATCGGTGACTGCGGCGCGAAGGCCGGGCTGCCCGGCGTCGACAATGGACGGCTGTCGTTCGCGTCGGTGCGGGTGCCGCGCGAGGCTCTGTTGAACCGCTACGGCGATGTGGCGCCCGACGGCACGTACTCCAGCCCGATCGAGAACCCGTCGCGGCGGTTCTTCACGATGCTAGGCACGCTGATCCGGGGCCGGGTCTGCGTCGCCGGTACGGCCGGCACCGCCGCCCAGCTCGCGTTGTCGATCGCGACCCGGTACGCCGGCGTACGCCGCCAGTTCAATCCACCGGACTCCGACGACGAGGTGGTGCTGCTCGACTACCTGGCCCACCAGCGGCGGCTGTTGCCGGCGATCGCGACCGGCTACGCGCTGCGGTTCGCCCAGGAGGAGCTGGTCGGCCGGCTGCACGAGCTGGCGTCGCCGCCCGATCCCGAAGCGTCGGCCGAGCAGGTCGAGCAGCGGGAGCGGGACCAGCGGGAGCTGGAGTACCGGGCGGCCGGGCTGAAGGCGGTCGGCACCTGGCACGCGCTGCACACCATCCAGAGCTGCCGCGAGGCGTGCGGCGGCGCCGGCTACCTGGCGGTCAACCAGTTCGGGCAGCTGCGCGAAGACGTGGACGTGTTCACCACTTTCGAGGGCGACAACACGGTGCTGCTGCAGCTGGTCGCCAAGGGGTTGCTGACCAGCTACCGGGACCACATCGGGTCACTGGATCCGCTGGGGGTGGTGCGGTTCGTCGCGTCGTCGTTCGCGGAGGCGGTGATCGAGCGCAGCACCGCGCGGGAGGTGATCCGCCGGCTGGTCGACGCCGCACCGGGCACCGACGAGGAGGCCGACGTACGGGACCGGGGCTGGCAGTTGAAGCTGTTCGAGGACCGGGAGAAGCACGTACTGGAGACGCTCGCGCGGCGGCTGCGGCGGGCCCGCGACGTGGACGGCGACGGCGTGGCGAGCGCGTTCGAGGTGTTCAACGCCGCGCAGGACCACGTACTGCGGGCCGCCAGGGTGCACGTGGACCGGGTGGTGCTGGAAGCCTTCGTCGCCGCGCTGGACCGGTGTGGGGATGCCGAGTGCGCGGCGCTGCTGGAGCAGGTGTGCGACCTCTACGTGTTGTCCAATGTGGATGCTGATCTCGGCTGGTTCCTGCAGCACGGGCGGCTCACCCCGGCCCGCGCCAAGGCGGTCACCGCGGTGGTCAACGAGCTGTGCCGCCAACTCCGGCCGTACGCCCGCACCCTGGTGGACGGGTTCGGGGTCCCCGACAGCTTCCTCACCGCCCCGATCGCCACCGGCGAGGAGGCCGCCCGGCAGGACGCGATGCGTACCCACGACGCGAAGCACTGAACACGCGACCGGGGCCTGGCTACCGGTTACGCACCCGGCACCGGTGTCTCAGCCTCGTACCCCGGGTCGGCTGCGGATTAGCTCTTCAGGCCCCTGTCGGGGCCGCCGCGGAGGCGGGAAAATGGCTCTACGCTCGCCCGGGTCGACGTCGATCGCTCCTTGATGCCGTGGATCTCGTGGATTAGCTTGACGC
>JBOGDG010000411.1:0-3694 GCA_050701655.1 Micromonosporaceae bacterium | reverse complement strand
GCCGCGACCCGGCCCGGCGCGGCGCTGGACGCGGCGCTGCGGTTCGCCGGCTCGCTGCGGCGTACCCTCTCGCCGCCGCCGGCCCAGCCGTCGCCGCTGCTGACCGGCCGGCGCGGCGTGGCGTGGCGCTTCGGGGTGCTCGAATGCCCGATGGATCAGCTGAAGGCGGCGGGAAAAGCGGGCGGCGGCTCCGTCAACGACGCCTACGTGGCGGCGCTGCTCGGCGGGCTGCGCCGCTACCACGATTCCCTGGGTACGCCGGTCGACGAGCTGCCGATGGCGATGCCGGTGAGCCTGCGCAAAGCGGACGACCCGATGGGCGGCAACAGGTTCGCGGGAGCCCTGTTCGCGGCGCCGGTCGGGATCGCCGATCCGGTGGAGCGGATCGCGACCATCCGCGGCGCGGTGCTGTCGGTGAAGGCGGAGCCCGCGCTGGACACGTTCGCGGTGGTGGCGCCGCTGCTCAACCGGCTGCCGGCGCTGGTCGGCGTGACCGCGTTCGGGCAGCTCGGTGGCGCCGCCGACCTCTCCGCGTCCAACCTGCCCGGGGTGCCGTACCCGGTCTACATGGCCGGCGCGAGGGTGGAGCGGGTGTTCCCGTTCGGCCCGCTGCCCGGGGTGGCCATCATGTCCGGGATGATGTCCCACTCGGGGACCTGTTGCTTCGGCATCAACGCCGACGCCGACGCCGTACCAGATCATGATCTGCTGATGGGCTGCCTGCGCGAGGGCCTGGACGAGGTGCTCGCGCTCGCGGCGCCGCCGACGGAGGTGCGATGACCCACCAAGAAGACCACTTCACCGGTACGGCCGGCGGCCGGATCTACTGGCAGGCCTGGCTGCCGCAGGACAACCCGAGCGGGGTGGTGGTGATCGCCCACGGTCTCGCCGAGCACAGCGGCCGGTACGCCCACGTCGCGGAACGGCTCGCCGCCGACGGCTACGCCACGTACGCCGCCGACCACCGCGGCCACGGCCGCTCGGAGGGCAACCGGTCCAACGTCAACCGGATCGCCGAGGTGGTGGCCGACCTGGACACCATGATCGCCGAGGCGGCACAGCGGCACCCCGGCCGTCCCGTGTTCCTGCTCGGGCACAGCATGGGTGGCCTGATCGCGCTGGAGTACGCGCTCGGCAACCCGTCCCGGCTCACCGGGCTGGTGCTTTCCGCGCCGTTGGTGCGCTCGGGCGTGGTGTCGTCGGTGGAGCGCGCGGCGGCGAAGCTGTTCTCCGCAGTGCTGCCCAACCTCGGGGTCAAGGCGCTCGACGCGTCGATGGTCAGCCGCGACCCGGCGGTGGTGAAGGCGTACGACGAGGATCCGCTGAACTACCGCGGCAAGATCCCGGCCCGTACGGCGACCGAGCTGCTGTCCACGATGGACGCTTTCCCGGAGCGGATCCCGCGGCTGCGGCTGCCGCTGCTGATGTTGCAGGGCACCGAGGACAAGCTGGTGGATCCGGCCGGAGCCGCGTACGTCGCCGAGCACGCCGGGTCGGAGGACCTGACGTACCAGAAGTACCCCGGCCTCTACCACGAGGTAATGAACGAGCCCGAGCAGGACACCGTCATCGGCGACCTGCTGACCTGGCTAAGAGAACGCACTTGACGGCGGGAGGGCAGATGGATTTCAAGCTTGAAGTGGTGATGGTTCCGGTATCGGATGTGGACCGTGCGAAGGAGTTCTACGTCGACCGGCTGGGATGCGGGCTCGACGTCGACCATCGCGCCGGCGAACACTTCCGGGTGGTGCAGGTGACTCCGCCGGGATCCAGCTGCTCGATCACCTTCGGCACCGGGATGCCGCAGGCCGAGCCGGGCACGTACGTCGGCACCCACCTGGTCGTCACCGACATCGAGGCCGCTCGGGCGGAGCTGGTCGAGCGCGGCGTGGACATCGGTGAGCCGTTCCACTTCGGCGCCGAGGGCCAGACTCCCGGGCTGCATCCCGAGCGCGCGAGCTACGGCACGTACCTGTCGTTCAACGACCCCGACGGCAACGGCTGGCTGATCCAGGAGGTCCAGGTCCAGAACCCCGACCGCTGACTGCTCTATGCGGCAACGCGCATGAGCCTTGACGCCCGTAACGACAAATGCATAGCGTTAGATCACATATCCGTATGGTACGGGGAGGCAACGCATGGATCTCGCGCGAATTGCCGGCGGCAGCTGTGGCGGCAACGACTGCCCGGATACCAACGGATGTGCTTCGGGAGGCTGTCCGTGCGCTTGGATGGTGATACCTGGCAGGAATTCTTCGATTCCTTCGAACGAGAAGCGTTCCGACTGGAAACACTGCCCGTCTACAGGGTCGAAGGCGAACGATCGGAATACCAGCGTTTCCTAGACACTGGCGGAGCGGACATTCGCGATGACGATCCGTGGTGGGCGCGGGTGCGTCACTACCGCGAGACCGATCGGTGGATCGGCCGGGTTCACATCGTCTCACGACCTCTCACCGACTACCTCAGATTTGAGTTCGCCTTCTACCGCCACAGCGTGCTGGCCGGTGAGGAGGTGCGCATTCTCGACGTCACCGACCAGCCCGACCCGGGTCTTCCGCAACAGGACTTCTGGATGTTCGACGAGTCCCGCGTGGTGCGCATGGATTACGAAGCCGATGGCGCCCAGGTCGGCCGGGAGCTGCTCGAAGGTGTCGACCCGGCGCCTTACGTGGCCTGGAAGCATCTGGCGCTGGAGCACTCGGAGCCGTTCACGGAATACTCGGCAAGACTGCGCGCGTGACCTTCGACCCCGCACAGACACCACCTGGGTGCGATCGCCGACGACTTCGAGGCTGCGAAATAATACGGGTACGCGAATAGCGCCGGACCAGTCACGTGGCCATTCATAGCGTTGATCGCATGGACATCCAGTCAATTCCCAATGACAACCAAAGGCGCGGGTTGGATGCGGCCGGGCTACTACACGACGTCGGGATCAAGGCGCAGGCGGTCGCGCTGACGATGTGGAAACACGAGATCGTTCCCTCGCTCGATGTATGCCAGGCGTGTGGACGGCTGCCTGCTCGGACGCTGCCGATGTTCGGTGCCCGCTGCGAGGTCGCGGTCGAGCAGTGGGAGCTGACGCAGGTCGCGATGCGCCGCCTGGTGGCCGTACCGGACGACACCGCGGGCTGGGCGCCGCGCGCGGTCGGGCGGGCGCCCGTACCTCCCCGGCACCGATGAGCGACAGCTAGAGGAAGTTGGGGGGCGGGTCGGGGCGGGGGTCGTCGGCGGGGGACTCCTCGGCAGCGGGGGACTGTTCGTCGTACCAGAGGTCCTCGACGAACTCGTCCACGAGCGGAGTCACCGCGATCATGGGGCCAAGGTTGCCACCGTGAGGTTTCTCTCGGTGATCAGCAATGTTTCGAGATTGCTAACTATCAGCGCACCGAAGCCCGTCGTAACCTCGTCCGGCAAGCCGGGCGGGCGTGTTTGACTGGGTGCTGTGACCGTCGTGGAGGAGGAGTTGCTGGCGGGGCTCGCCGAGGTCGCGGGGGCGTACGGCGACGGCGTACCCGTGACGCTGGCGACCCGTACCGACGGCCTGGTGGTACGCGTCGGCGACGCGGTGGCGAAGGCCCATCCGGCGGGTACGGATCCCGAGCGGCTCGCCACCCGGGTACGTATCTCCGCCGTGCTCGGCGAGATCCTGCTGGCGCCGCTGCGGCCGGCCGGCGGTGACTGGGTCACG
>JBOGDG010000410.1:0-3700 GCA_050701655.1 Micromonosporaceae bacterium | reverse complement strand
CCACCAACCCGGCCACATCGGCATCCGACAACGACCACAACGGCGCATCCGGCAACCCCGAAGCGCCGGCACTCACGGCGTACACAAAATCAGCGACCGGATGGCCGCCGACCCGCATCTCCCCGTGAGACATAACCAAAGACTATTCCAGGGGTATGACATTATCGGAGCTCCACCGCCCGGTCCGAGAAAATTAGCCGGGACAAATTCAGAAATGCGTCCGGATCCCGAAAACACGCCGGATGCGAGCCATGTCGTCGCGGTCGCGCTGAGCCGGCTCGTATCCCTGGTGGAAATGGACTTGCTGCGTACTCTCTCATCCCAGTACGGGGCATCGCCCACAGACCCGGGCGTAATGCGGCATCCGCAGCCGGCTCGGTCTATTGACGCGGCGATCGCGGCACTCCAGGCTTCCAGCCACGTGGATCACCACCCTGGGGCTGAGGAGTCACCGATGGACTCACCGATCATCACCGTGCTACTGCCGCTCGCGCTCGGCGTCGTCATGCTGGGGCTCGGACTGACCCTGACCATCCAGGATTTCGTACGGGTTGCCCGGGTGCCGAAGGCGGCGGCGGTGGCGTTGGTGTGCCAGACGCTCGTACTGCCGGTGGTGTGCTTCGGGCTGGTGCTGGCCTTCGGGCTGAAGCCGACGCTGGCGGTGGGCATGATGCTGCTCGCCGCCTCGCCGGGCGGCACCACGGCGAATCTGTTCAGCCACCTGGCCGGCGGCGACGTGGCGCTCAACATCACGCTCACCGCCATCAACTCGGTGCTGGCGGTGGTGACGCTGCCGATCGTGGTGGGCTTCGCGATCGCCCGGTTCATGGGCGACCAGACCTCGATCGGGATGCAGCCGGGGAAGGTGCTGCAGGTGTTCGCGATCGTACTGATACCGGTCGCGATCGGGATGTGGATCCGGCGCCGGTGGCCCGACTTCGCGGCTCGCATGGAACGCCCGGTCAAGATCGCTTCGGCGGCCGTACTGGCGTTGGTGATCCTGGCGGCGGTGGTCCAGGAGTGGGGCACGCTGGTCGCCAACGTCGGCGACATCGGGCTGGTCGCGCTGCTGCTGGTGATCCTCAGTCTGACCATCGGCTACTGGGTGCCGCGGCTGGTCGGCATCGACCGGCGGCAGTCGATCGCCTCGGCGATGGAGATCGGCGTACACAACGCCACGCTCGCGATCACGGTCGCGGTCAGCGTGCTGCACAGCACCGAGCTGGCGATCGCGCCGGCGGCGTACGGGATTCTGATGTTCTTCCCCGCCGCGGTCGCCGCGTGGCTGCTCGCCCGGCGTACCGAACCCGCGGTCGCCACGGTCGGCTGATCGGGCACAGACCTCAGCTCGCGACAGCGGGTGGCAGATCGCGGCGGTCGGCGCCCGCGCGGAGGGCGGCGAGGCGGTGTTCGATGATGCCGAGCACGGTGACGTCGAAGCCCATCGAGTTGTGGCCGGCGCGGACCTCGACATGCTCGGCGTCCGGGTCCAGGCAGGCTTCCCAGTAGACGACGCCGTCGCGCCGGGAGTAGACCGAGGTGTACGGCACGTGCGCGGGGAACGGCGTACCGAGCTGGTCGCGGAGCCAGGTGATGCAGTCGCCGCGCAGGCAGTCCTCGTCCAGCAGCCCCTTCATACCCATCCGGCTGAGCTGCGCGAGCAGCTCGGCCTGCATCAGCACGTACGGGCGGGCGGCGAGCGGGTCCACGTTCGGGGAGCCGAGCGTGACCAGGCCGGCCACCAGCTCGGGCCGCCGCAGCGTCAGCAGCTTGCCCAACGTACCGCCGCGGCTCCAGCCGACGATGGCGACCGGGCCGTCCTCGGCCGCCCGCTCCAGCCGTACGGTGAGCGCGTCGAGCAGCTCCGTGCTGCAGCCGACGTTGATCTTGATGCCGGAACGGAAGGTACGGTGACCGCGCCGACGCAGGTGCCGGTGCATGCCGAACAGCGACCAGTCGCCGGCCATGAACCCAGGGATGACCAGCACCGGTACGCGCTGCGCTGCCACGACAGACCTCCTGTAGACAATGGTGACTCGCCGGTAACCTTTCCTTCCAGAACAACGCCGGTCAACGGCACAGACGCGGACCCGTCACCCTTGCCGACACCCGACCCGACGGCTCGCCACCCATCGCACAGTGGGGCGTAACGGGGCGTAGCACACCAGCGCTGTACCTATAGGGATCGATGCGAGGAGGGCTCATGTTCAGGCTCAGAGTGGGGCTGCTGGCGGCGCTGCTGCTCGCCGGCACTGCGGTCACCGCCCACGCCTCCGCACAGGGCCCAGCCGGAACCCGAGGCGGCGCCCGCCCGGTGATGTACGTCGGCAACAACTGGGACGGCACCGCCGACGTGATCGACGCGACGACGTACCAGAAGATCAAGAAACTCAACATCATCCCGGACAAGGAGCAGCGGCTCGCCGAGATCTACGCCGACCCGGTACGGCTGGCGTACTACACGCTGATCCGGGAGGCGATCGGCGAGGGACACGACCAGTACGTCGACGACATGTTCAGCTCCCCCGACGGCCGGCTGGTCGCCGTGTCACGCCCCAGCTTCGCCGACGTGGTCGGGATCGAGCTGGCCACCGGGCGGATCGCGTGGCGTACCCCGATGCACGGCCAGCGCTCCGACCACATGGCGGTCTCCCCGGACGGCACCCGGCTGCTGGTGTCGGACTCCACCGCCGGCCACGTCGACGAGCTGGACATCGTCACCGGCCGGATGCTGCGGCAGTTCGAGTCCGGCGAGACCCCGCACGAGAGCAACTACAGCGCCGACGGCTCGCGGATCTTCCACGCCAGCATCGGGCGGGTCTACACCCCGACCGACCCGTCGCAGTTCTGTCCGCTGACCGACCCGACCAAGGGCGACCAGCGGTTCCAGATCGTCGACGCGACCCACTTCACGATCCTCAAGCAGTGGGACATCGGACAGGCGCTGAAGGACGCCGGTTTCGACTGCATGAGCTCGGCGGTACGCCCGATGGCGATCTCGCAGGACGAGCGGACGGCGTACCTCCAAATTTCCTTCTTCCATGGGTACGTGGTGTTCGACCTGGAGGCCGGTGTGGTGCGTGACGTGGTGGAGCTGCCGATCAGTGACCACGCCGCGTCGCTGCGCAAGGACCAGTACGTGCTCAACTCCGCCCACCACGGGCTGGCGCGCAGCGGAGATCAGCTCTGCGTCGCGGGCACCATGGACGACTACGTCGGGCTGGTACGCATCTCCGACCCCACCGACCGCCGCCTCTTCGAGCTGCCGCACATCGGCGACCGGCCGTACTGGGCCACCAACAGCCCCGACGACAAGACCTGCTGGGTGTCGATCGCGGGCGACGACCGGGTCAACGTGTACGACTACGCCAGCCGTACCCAGGTCGGCTCGATCGAGGTGGGCGACCATCCGCAGCGGGTACGCGCCGGCACGGTCGCGGTCGAGACACTACGCACCTGGCGCCGCTGAGCCGCCGGTCAGGTGCGGGCCGTTAGCAGCTCGATCCAGGCACCGCCGTCCCCGGGACCGTGTCGCCGAGCGGTGGCGAGCACGACCCGGTCGGGGCGCAGCAGTGCCGCGCGAGCGTGACCCCGGCGCAGCCACTCCGCGAGCGGGTCACCGGGCGAGACCGGCACCACCGTGGCGTCCAGCCGCCGCGCCAGCGCCACCCACGCCGGGTGCGGCGCTCCCGCACTCACC
>JBOGDG010000409.1:0-3704 GCA_050701655.1 Micromonosporaceae bacterium | reverse complement strand
CCCCCCCGACGCTCAGAAGCCGAGCTTCTCGGCAGGCTCGGCGAGGTTCTTCGACGAGCCGATCTGGACCCGGGTCGCCGCCTGCAGCCCCGGCGCCGCCACCGAGATGAGCGGCCGGTCCGACTCGATGTACCGCACCTCGAACACCAGCCCCTGGCCCGATGCGTTCACCCGGTAGCCGATCAGGCGCTGGTCGTCGTACCAGCCCACGGGGTGCCAACCCACGGGCATCGGGCCGGCGGGGAACAGAGTCTCCGCGTCGAGCACTGTCGAGGGCATCGGCGCCTTCCCGGTGTCCAGCCAGGAGGCGTCCACGATGACGAACGTGCGACCCGGGTGGTACGACTCCGCACCGCCGATCAGCCCGGGAGCGACCGGCCGAGACGTGCCGTCCTCCTGCTTCGCCTCCAGCTTCCCGTACGTGGTGCCGTCGACGTTGAGCACCTCCAGCGGGCCCTTCACCGGGTCCCGCAGCACGATGTAGCGCCGCGAGTCCGCCGTCCACCCGACCGTGCTGCCGACAATGTGGCCTGCCGGGGTGGTGGTCACCTTCCCGGTCTTCAGCTCGTACCGGTGGACGGTGAACGCGACGCGCCCGCTCTCCTTGTGGATCGCGGTGAACGCCACCGCCTTGCCGTTCGGCGCCCACGAGATCCCGTTGTACGGCCGCTGCGGCTGCTCCAGCCAGCGCACCGCCTCGGGCCCGTCGGCCACCAGCTTGGCCCGCTCGGCGATCCCGGCCCGCCTGCCGTCGGAGAGCGCCACGGTCTTCAGGTCCGGCGACAGCGTGATCTCGTACGGCAGTCTCCGGTACCCGCCGGTCTCCTCGTCGAGCAGGTAGCTGACGCTGAACGATTCCACGGCGTACACGTGGATCACGTTCGGGCCGCCGCCGGGCGCCGGGAACACCGGTTCGGCCGGCGCACCCGGGTCGGTGCTCGACGGATACACCCCGCCGGGCTGCACCGCCGGCCCGCCGCCGCCGTACAGCGCGACCGGTATCGCGACCGTGAGCACCGCGACGATCGCCACCACCCCGACCACCGCGGCCCTGGTACGGCGCTGCCGGCGTACCCCGGTGAGCACGGCGTCCGCGAGGTGCTCCGGCGGCACCAGCCCCGGCGTTCCGTCCACCTGGTGCAGGTCTTCGCGCAGCCGCTGTTCGGTGATCATCGGGTCGCCTCCTCAGGCATCGGTGAGTCGGCGAGGGCGCGCAGTTTCGCCAGCGCCCGGTGGGCCTGGCTGCGCACCGTGCCGACCGAGACGCCGAGCAGCTCGGCCGCCTCGGTCTCGGAGCGGTCCTCGTAGTAGCGGAGCACCACCACCGCGCGCTGCTTCGGCGGCAGGGTGCGCAGCATCTCCAGCACCTGGTCCCGCTCCACGGTCCGGGTCGCGTGGTCCTCCTGCCCCGCCCGCTCCGGCGGAGTCGCCATCACAGTCTCGCGTCCGTGGGAGCGCCGCCGCCAGCGGCTGACCTGGTGCCGGTAGAGCGCCTTGCGGACGTACGCATCGGGCTGCGTGCGGTCCCGCAGTCTCGACCACCGGCGGGCGGTGGCCATCAGCGCGGTCTGCAGCAGGTCCTGCGCATGGTGCACGTCTCCGGTCAACAGGTACGCCGTACGCAGCAGCGCCGCCGACCGGGCCGCCACGAACTCGCGGAACTCCCGTTCGTGCTCCGGGTTCATCGACCCTCCCTCGCTCACCCTGACAGACGCCGTCAGGGCGGCCCCGCTATGCCCGCGACCGCGAAACAGGCCCGGCGCCCCAGCCGGGCGGGGTCAGCGGGCGGCGGATTCGGTGGCTTCGAGCACCCGCAGTGCGTTGTGGAAGGTGAGCTTGCCCAGCTCGGCGTCCGACCAGCCCCGGCCCGCCAACTCCTCCAGCAGCGCCGGATAGCCGGCGACGTCGGTCATCCCCGACGGCGGCTGCACCATGCCGTCATAGTCGCCGCCCAGCCCCACGTGATCGACGCCGGCCACCTGGCGTACGTGTTCCACGTGGTCCGCCACGTCGGCGACCCCGCAGGGTGGCCGCGGGTTGCGCGCCAGCCAGGAGTCGCGCAGCCTCCGGTAGTCGACACCGTCGAGGGGGTACGCCTCCGCGATCCGCTTCTCCTCGGTCATCGCGGCCCCCATCCACGCTCGGCCGGGCTCGGTGAGGAATCCGGGTACGAACGTCACCATCACCACCCCGTCGGTGTCCGCGACGCGCTTCAACACGTCGTCTGGCACGTTCCGGGGGTGGTCGCAGAGCGCCCGCGCCGACGAGTGGGAGAAGAAGGCGGGAGCGCGGCTGGTGTCGAGTGCGGCATTCATGGTGGTGGGGGCGACGTGGGAGAGGTCGACCAGCATGCCGAGCCGGTTCATCTCGCGTACCACCTGGTGACCGAAGTCGGAGAGGCCCCCAACGGCAGGCTCGCCGGTGGCGCTGTCGGCCCACGGGGTGTTGTCGTTGTGGGTGAGCGTCATGTAGCGCGCGCCGAGCGCGTACATCATGCGCAGTGTGCCGAGCGACTCCGCGATACTGTGGCCGCCCTCGATCCCGAGTAGCGACGCGATCCGCCCACTGCCGACCGCCGCGTGCACCTCGGCCGCGCTGCGCGCCAGCACCAGGTCGGAGGGGTACCGCGCCACCATCCGGTACGCGGCGTCGATCCGCTCCAGCGTCGCTACCGTGGCGGTGGCGCCGTCGTACCCGCACGGCACCCATACCGACCAGAACTGCGCCCCCACACCCCCGGTACGCAGCCGCGGCAGGTCCGTCTGCACCCCGGTGTGCCGCTGGTCGGTGGCGATGTCTATCGCGTCGAGGTCGTACCCGACCTTGGTACGCAGCTCCCACAGCAGATCGTTGTGCCCATCCACCACCGGCGCGTCCGCCAGCACCGCCCGTACCCGCTCTCTCATGCCGGGCACGCTACCGCGCCCCACCCCGCTCTCCGCAAGATCGGCCGGAGGAGCGGGGCGGCGCTGCGGCCGGGAACGGGAGCGCGGCGCGCGAAAGGGCGGGTCGCCGTGGCGACCCGCCCTTTCGTACTGGTACTGGCTGGACTTAGAAGTCCATGCCGCCCATGCCGCCGTCGCCACCAGGCGCGGCGGCGGCCTTCTCCCTCTCCGGCTTGTCCGCGACCACAGCCTCGGTGGTCAGGAACAGCGCGGCGATCGACGCGGCGTTCTGCAGCGCCGAGCGGGTGACCTTGGCCGGGTCGATGATGCCGGCGGCGAGCAGGTCCTTGTACTCGCCGGTCGCGGCGTCCAGGCCGTGGCCGTTGTCGAGGCCGCGTACCTTCTCGACCACGACGCCGCCCTCGAGGCCGGCGTTGACTGCGATCTGACGCAGCGGAGCCGCCAGCGAGGACTGCACGATCTGGGCACCGATCGCCTCGTCGCCGTTGAGGTCCAGCTTGTTGAAGGCGTCCTTGCCGGCCTGCACCAGCGCGACACCACCGCCGGGCACGATGCCCTCCTCGACGGCCGCCTTCGCGTTGCGTACGGCGTCCTCGATGCGGTGCTTGCGCTCCTTGAGCTCCACCTCGGTGGCGGCGCCGACCTTGATCACCGCAACGCCGCCGGCGAGCTTCGCCAGCCGCTCCTGCAGCTTCTCGCGGTCGTAGTCGGAGTCGCTCTTCTCGATCTCCGCCTTGATCTGGTTGACCCGACCAGCGATCTGGTCGGCGTCACCGGCACCGTCGACAATGGTGGTCT
>JBOGDG010000408.1:0-3719 GCA_050701655.1 Micromonosporaceae bacterium | reverse complement strand
CAGCCGGCCTTCCACCGCGGCCCGGCCGGCGCCGGGACGGATCCGGCCCGCGTCGGCGCGGCCACCGAACAGCAGGCCGATGCCCGCCACCACCATGGTCTTGCCGGCGCCGGTCTCGCCGGTGACCACGGTGAGGCCGTCGGAGAGCTCCAGCACCGCGTCGTCGATGACCCCAAGTCCGCTTATCCGGAGTTCGGTCAGCACAGCTACCAGACCCTACTGGTACGCCGCCCGCCGGCACACACACCGCGCCCGGTTGTCCACATCGCGACCCTCCCCAGGTACGCCGTCACCGCGCGTTCCCGCGCCAGCCCTCCACAGGCAGCCCGAACTTCGCGACCAGCCGGTCGGTGAACGGCTGCCGCCCGAGCCGCACCACCCGTACCGGCAGGGCGCCGCGCCGGACCACGACCCGGTTGCCGGGCGCCAGCTCGTACACCCGGCGGCCGTCGCAGGAGAGCACCGCGAAATGGGTGTACGGCTCGATCGTGATCGACAGCGTCGAATCCGGCGCCGTCACCAGTGGCCGGCTGAACAGCGCGTGCGCGCTGATCGGCACCAGCAGCAGCGCCTCCACCGCCGGCCACACCACCGGACCACCGGCCGAGAACGCGTACGCCGTCGAGCCGGTGGGGGTGGCGCAGACCACGCCGTCGCAGCCGTACCGGGACAGCGGTCGGCCGTCGACCTCGACCAGCACCTCCAGCATCCGCTCCCGGTCGCCTTTCTCCACCGCGGCGTCGTTCAGCGCCCAGGACTCCGCGACGGTACGCCCGTCCTGCTCCACGCTGACATCGATGGTGAGCCGCTCGTCGACGGTGTAGTCGCGGGCCACCACCTTGCGTACCGCCTGGTCCAGGTCATCGATCTCGGCCTCGGCGAGGAAACCGACCCGGCCCAGGTTGATGCCGAGCAGCGGCGCTCCGACCGGGCGGGCCAGCTCGGCGGCGCGCAGCAGGGTGCCGTCGCCGCCCAGCGCGAACACGATCTCGACCCCGTCGGCGGCCTTCTCGGCATCCACCGACACCAGCTGCGGCAACGCGAGGTCACCGGCCTCGTCGGCCAGCGCCCGTACCGTGAAACCGGCCGCGAGCAGGTCGTTCGCCACCGTACGCGCGTGCGCGGTGCTGTCCCGCCGCCCGGTGTGCGTCACCAGCAACGCCTCGCGAGTCACCATGCCTCCCGTTCGGCTCCCGTCACGGGATCTCCTCTCGCACCACCCGGTCCAGCTGCTCCGGATACAGCGGCGGGGCGCCGCGCCGTAGCCACAGGAAGAATTCCACGTTCCCGGACGGCCCCGGCAGCGGGCTCACCGTCATGCCGGCGACCCCGAGCTCCATGGTCGCAGCCGTCTCTGCGACCCCTCGCACCGCCTCGGCGCGCAGTGTGGTGTCGCGTACCACTCCACCGCTTCCTACCTTGCCGCGCCCGACCTCGAACTGCGGCTTCACCATCAGCACCAGGTCGCCGTCGTCGTGGGTACAGCCGGCGAGCGCCGGCAGCACCAGCCGCAGCGAGATGAACGACAGGTCGGCCACCGTGAGCTCCACCGGCCCACCGATCAGCTCCGGCGTCAGATCACGCACGTTGGTACGGTCGTGCACCCGTACCCGCGAATCGGTCTGCACCGACCAGGCGAGCTGCCCGTACCCGACGTCGACGGCGACCACCTCGGCGGCACCCGCCCGCAGCAGTACGTCGGTGAAACCGCCCGTCGACGCGCCCGCGTCCAGGCACCGGCGGCCATCGATCGACAGCCCCGCCGGCAGGAACGCGGCCAGCGCCCCCGCGAGCTTGTGACCGCCGCGGGAAACGTACTCGGGTGCGGTGTCGTCCTGCGCCACGACCACCGGCTCGGCCGCGTCCACCATCGTCGCCGGCTTGGTCGCGACGCCGCCCCGTACCTTGACCCGGCCAGCTTCCACCAGGGTCACGGCGTGCTCCCGGGAGCGGGCGAGCCCACGGCGTACCAGCTCGCGGTCGAGCCGGCTACGGCGCGCCATCACCGTCCACGTCAGGCCTCGTCGATGGTGGCGAGCGTGTCCTGCAGTACTCGGTGCACCGCCTCGTACTCGGCGACCTGCTCGCCGGGCTGCTGCGCTGCCGCGTCCAGTCGTGCCACCGCCGCATCCACCCGGCTGTCGCCCAGGCTCTCGCCGCTCTCCGTCGCAGGGCCGTCGGCCACGGACTGCTCCGCCGTGGGTGCATCGGCCAGAGACTGCTCGGTCTCGGGTTCGTCGGGCACGCCTGCCCCCTCTGTCGGTACGGTCACGAGCCCTCACCCGGCAGCGCCTTCTTCACCGCTTTAGCGGCACGCGCGTTCGCGGCCTTGCTGGCGGTCGCGGTCTTTGCGGCGCTTGACCTACGCGGCGTCGCCTTCCGCGCTGATGCGGCCTTGGGCGTGGCGGCCTTGGCTGCGGCCTTCTTTGTGGGGGCCTTGGTGGCAGCCGCCTTGGTGCCGGCCTTCTTCGTCGTCGCCTTGCTGGTGGTGGCGCGCTTGGTCGCGGCCTTCTTGGCCGGGGCCTTCCGCGCCGCTGTCTTCGTCGCCGCGGCCCGCTTCGCCGACGCCTTGGCCGCCGGTGCCTTGGCTGCCAGTGCCGTACCGGCGGCGGCCACGCCACTGGCAGCGGCCTCCGCGGTACGGCTGGCCTCGCTCGCCGTCTGTTCGGCGGCCGCCGCCCGCGCCTCCGCCTCGTGCAGCTTGCTCTCCAGACCCCGGATCCGGTCGGTCAGCTCGGACACCTCGTCCACGGTCGCCAACCCGACCGCCCCGAGGGTCCGGTCGAGCTCGTACCGGATGAGTTTCACCAGGGCTTCCCGGTTGGCGGCGCTGGTCTCGGTGAGGTCTTCGGCGATTGCCTGCAGCTGCTCCACGGTGGCGCCGCTGCGCTTACCGAGCTTCTTGGCGACCTTCATCGCCTTCTTGCGGGACGCCTCGCTGAGCCCGAGCGCCAGCTCCACGTACGACCGCCATGCGTCTTGCATCGCCAATGCCCTCCTCCGCCGGAATCCGCCGGCGCGCCGACTCGCACACCCCGAACTCGTTTCGGTACTGCTGTGTGCCACGCTACCGGCCGGGTAGCCTCTTTCAGTCCGGTACGGTCTGACCGGTATGTCGTCCACTGTAGGGAGTGGAAGAGATGGCGACCCTCGAGGCGTGCCGTGCGGCGATCGACCGGCTGGCCGAACGACTTGACAGCCACACGGGCGGTTCCGTGGATCTCGACCGCGCGATCTCTCTCGACGTGACTGACCTGGGCACCGGCTTCCACGGTCGGCTGCGCAACGGCAAGCTGACCGGTATCACCGACGGCTCGGACCCCAACGCGAAGATCAAGATCGCGGGTCGTAGCGACGACCTGATCTCGATGATCGACGGCAAGCTCAACCTCGCCGGGGCGTGGGCGTCGGGGCAGATCAAAGTGGAGGCCAGCATGTTCGACCTGATCAAGCTCCGCTCGCTGATGTGATCTCGGTGGTCACGCTACCGGGCAGTTGGTAGGTCCAGCTCCCGCAGTACGCGTGCCGCCGCCGGCGTACCGGCAGCGATCTCAGCTGGGGACGAGTCCGGCCTTGACCAGCGCGCGGCGCAGAGCGCCCGCAGCGCGTCAACAGCGACGCCACCGGCTTCTCCGGGCGTTTCCGTCAGCGACCAGCGGTCGCCATCCTGCGCGGCCCGCCAGCCACCGCACTCGGCCGTCCCGGATTCGGCGGTGATA
>JBOGDG010000407.1:0-3725 GCA_050701655.1 Micromonosporaceae bacterium | reverse complement strand
GAGCCGTCCGGGCCGGGGGGCAGCGCCGACGCGGCGGCGGGGCCGACCAGTGTGAGCACGGCGTACTCGGCGGAGGCGTCGCGCAGCTCGACCCGGGCGAAGAACCGCATCCGCTCCAGGAAGCCGAGCAGCCCGGCCGCGCCGCCCGGCTCGGTGTCCAGCCAGGTGGTTTCGCCGTCGTCGACCACCACTGCGTGGTGCTCCACGTGACCGTGCGGCGAGAGCACCAGCAGCTCTGTGCCCTGGTACGGGCGCAGCGTCGTCAGGTGCTGGGTGGTGATGTCGTGCAGCCAGGTCAGCCGCTCCGGACCGGAGACCGCGACCACGCCCCGGTTGCCGCGATCCACCACGCCGACCTCATCGGCCAGCCGGCGTTGCTCGCGCATGGGGTCGCCGTAGTGGGCGGCCACTCCGTCGTCCACTCCTTCGGCGAGCACCGCTCCGGGCAGCGCGACCGTACTCATTCGGACTCCTCGTGTGCTTCGGTTTCGCCGCAGCGGGTGCAGACCCCGAACAGGGCTACATGGCCGATGTCGATCAGGAAGCCGCGCTCCTTGTCCAGCGTCACCGCGAGCGGCTCCAGCAGGTCGCGCGGCGCCTCGTCAACTGTGCCGCACTCATGGCACACCAGGTGTACGTGGGAGGTGTGTCCCGCGGTGTGGTAGGTCGGCGCCCCGTGCGAGAGGTGGGTATGGGTCACCAGGCCGAGGTCTTCCAGCAGCTCCAGAGTGCGGTAGACGGTGGTGATGTTCACCCCGGCGGCGGCTCGGCGTACCTTGCCGTGGATCTGCTCCGGCGTGGCGTGGCCGAGCGTACGCACCGCGTCCAGCACCAGCTGCCGCTGAGTGGTCAGCCGCAGCCCCCGCGCACGCAGCACCTCCGCCAGCGACGCTCCCGACATGAGTCCGATGATATGCCGGGCGCCGAGAGGTGCCGCCCCCGCGCGGCGCGGGCGCGTGCGGCGTGGCTCACCCGGCGCGGCGTGGCTCGGCTGGCGGCGGAGGGGGCTGGACTACGCTCGGGACGATGGAGCGAGTGGTTGCCGTACTCGGCCAGGGGCTGGTGCCCGCCGACACCCCGATCCTGCGTGCCGACGACCTCGGCGTACTGCGCGGCGACGGCGTCTTCGAGACGCTGCACGTACGCCCGGACGGGCCCTGGCTGCTCGACGCACACCTGGACCGGATGGCCCGCTCGGCGCAACGCCTCGATCTGGCGCTGCCGCCGCGGAGCGCCCTGGAAGGGCTGGCGGCCGAGGCGTTCGGCGCCTGGCCGTCCGAGGTCGAGGGTGCGCTACGGCTGGTCTGCACCCGCGGCCCGGAGAACGACGGCCCGGTCACCTGCTACGCCACCCTGAATCCGATCGGCCCGGCGGTCGCGGTCGGCCGGCGGGACGGGATCCGGCTGGCGACGGCGTCGCTCGGGGTCGCCGCCGACGCCCGCGCCGCCGCGCCATGGCTGCTCGGGGGCGTGAAGTCCCTGTCGTACGGGGTGAACATGGCCTCGCAGCGCTGGGCGGTGAGCCAGGGGCTGGACGACGTGCTCTGGGTCTCCGCCGACGGGTACGCCCTCGAGGGCCCCACCTCGACGCTGCTCTGGCTGCGAGGCGACGAGCTGTGCACGGTGCCGGCGCACACCGGGATCCTGCCCGGCACCACCAGCCGCTTCCTGCTCGACCACGCCGGCGAGCTGGGCTGGCGTACCGCCGAGCGGATGGTCCGGCCCGACGAGCTGGAGTCCGCCGACAGCGCGTGGCTGGTCTCGTCGGTACGCGGCGTCGCCCAGATCCGCGAGCTCGACGGCGCCAAGCTCCCCGACTCGCCACACAACATCCCGCTGCAGCAACTCGCCGGCTTCCCCGTTCAGGGTCGCTGAGCCACGCACCCCCAGCCGACCACATGCTCGTGATCTGCGGCATCGGGCGCTCAGGCGCGTCCTACGCGCTGGATCGAGTGCCGCACGAACCAATGCCGGGGATCTTGACGAAAGGCGGCGGTACGCGCGCCTAGCCGGCGACACGTTCCAGGCGGGCCGAGAGGTGGGGCTGGCGCGGCTGGCCGACCGCGCCCATGTCGTACGCGTAGAGCAGCGCGCCCTCCACGATGCCGTACAGCCGGTGCCCGGAGGCGACCTCCTTCGCGGTGGCCGTACGCAGCACCGCGTCGGTCGCGATCTCCACCTTGGCGCCGTCGACCCGCCCCAGGTAGAGCTCCATGATCCCGGTGGGGTGCGTCAGCAGCACCTCCAGCTCGTCGTTCGGCTGCGGCCGCCACCAGCCGATCTCCCGCCCCGCGGGACGGATCGGCTGGCCGTCGGCGTCGATCAGCCAGGTACGCGACTGGTAGTGCAGGAACGGCCGCCCGTCGTGGCTGAACCGCACCTCCTGCGCGTAGTCGAAGTCCTCGATCGTCGGGTAGCCGCCCCGGCCCCGGCCCCGCCACACCCCGATGTACGGCAGCAGCCCGAGTAGCGCCGGATGCAAGTCGGGCCCCGAGCGCGGATCCACCGTCTCCTGGTACGGGTACGGGTCCACCGGCCCGCCCGCCGGCAGCCCCGCCGGTCCCTCGCCGTTGTTCGATCCGTCGTTGGTCACTGCCGCCTCCAGAGCCGCAACGCCAGGTATCCCAGCAGCCCGGCGAGCAGCCCGAACCCCGCCACCTGGACCCCGACGTACACCACGTTCCACACGGCGCTGAGCATAGGCGCTGCGAGTCCCAGCGCTCCTAGCAGTGGGAGGTCGTGGTGGTGACGGTCAGGCCGCCGCCGCGCGCCTCGACCACCACCGAGACCGCGCCCTGGCGGTACGCCAGCAGCCCCTGCTCGCCCACCAGCACCCGAGCGTCCGGCGGTGCCAGACCGGCGGCGTCCCCGAGTGGCCGGGATGCCGCACCGGCGACCCGCAGCCGTACCGTACGCAGCGCGTTGCCACCGCAGTCGACCGTCTCGGTACGCCACTCCGGCCGGCGCTCCACCCCGCCGGCCAGCTCCAGCGCCTCGGCCACCTCGGCGCGCTCCGCCGCACTCGGGGCGGTACGCAGGATCGCCATCCGCCGGTCCGACGGGTGGCACTCGGTGGTGAGGTCGATCCGTACCGCCCCGCCGCTGACGGTGCCCCGCACCGGCAGGTACGGATCGGCGTACCCGGACAGGTGCGGCTTGCCGCCGAGCCGGAAGAACTTCGCCTCGTACGCCGCCGGCAGCCGCCGCGCCAGCGTCCGGATCAGCGCCGCCTCGCCGCCGGTCTCCGGGTACAGCTCGACCACCCGGCGGTACGCCACCCCGTCGCGGGCGAAGCTGATGAAGCACTCCTTCACGAACTCGAACCGGCCCACCCGTACCGCCGCGTCCCCACCGGCGGCGTTGACCAGCTCGACGGTCGCCCGGTCCACCACCGCGCGGGTGTCGGCGATGTCGCGCTGCCCGGAGACGGTCGCGTCCCCGCCGTACGACACGAAGGCGAGCACCAGCAGCAGCGCCGACCAGACCCCGACCAGCACCAGCAGCCATCGACGCCGCAGCAGCTCCACCATGCCCCCATCGTTTCAGCCACGGTCATCCCACCGGGTGCCGCCCCACGGCGCCGGCCGCGCGCCGAGCCGGCCCGCGGCGTCACGGTCCGGGCCCAGACGGCGAAGTGCCCGCACCGGTAGGCGGTTTCAAGGGGTCGTCGCAACGCCGCCTTGGTTTCTAGGTGGTGAGTAGATCACGCAAGCGCTCGGCTGGGG
>JBOGDG010000406.1:0-3727 GCA_050701655.1 Micromonosporaceae bacterium | reverse complement strand
CCGCGAAGGCCCGCGAGCTGGGCGCGGTCGGCGCCGGCGGCGACCTGTACGCCGACGGCGCGCTGGGGTCGCAGACGGCCTGGCTGGGCGTCCCGTACACCGGCACCGACAGCTGCGGGCACGCGTACCTGGACGCACAGCAGGTCACCGAGCACGTGGTCGACTGCGTGGCCCACGGCATGCAGAGCGGCTTCCACGCCATCGGCGACGCCGCGCTCGACGCCGTGGTACGCGGCTACGCCGCCGCCGCCGAGAAGGTCGGGCTGGAACGGCTGCGCGCCGGCCGGCACCGGGTCGAACACGCCGAGCTGCTCACCCGGGAGCAGATCCGGGGATTCGTCGAGTTCGGGCTGGTCGCGAGCATGCAGCCCGCCTTCGACCGGCTCTGGGGCGGCGAACACGGCATGTACGCGCAGCGGCTCGGCGCCGAACGCTCGCTCGCGTCCAACCCGTTCGGTGCGCTGGCCGGGGTCGGGGTGCCGCTGGCGTTCGGCTCCGACAGCCCGGTCACCCCGATCGACCCGTGGGGCACCGTACGGGCCGCCACCGCGCACCACAGTCCGGCGCAGCGGATCAGCGTACGAGCCGCGTTCGCCGCCCACACCCGGGGCGGCTGGCGTGCCGTACACCGCGATGACGAAGGCGTACTGGTGCCGGGCGGGCCGGCGACGTTCACGGTGTGGCGGACCGGCGGCGAGCTGGTCGGCGGGCTGCCGGTGCTGCATGCCGGCGATCCGCTTCCGGAGTGCACGCGCACCGTGCTGCGCGGCGCCACCATCTATCAGCAGGAGGGCACAGCGACGTGACCCGAGGAAAGTTGGCCCTCGACCCGGCTCTGGTACGCCGGGCTCGTACCCTGGCGCGCCGCGTCGGCAGGCCCGTGGTGGAGCTGGCGCGCAGCCACACCACGGTGTCGGTGGAGCGCGCCGTGCTGCGGCTGGCCGGGATCACTGGCGCCGACCCGGACGGCATCCCGTGGGTGAACCGCCTGGTCGACGCGGTGATCGCCGACGTCGGGCTGGAGCACGGGGTAGCGCTGCCGGTGTACGACGCGCTGGCGCGGGAGGGTGTCGAGGAGCTCACCTTGTTGGCGCAGAAGGCCGCCGCCGGCAGCGTCGGATTCCGGCTGCCGTCCGGCCGGGAAGCCACCGCCGCGAAGCGGGCCGCCGTACGCGCCGCGCAGGCCGGGATGAAGCGGATCGACCGGCGACGCACCGAACGGGATCGGCTGATCAAGCGGATCGGCGACCCGCCGCAGCGGCCCTGGATCTACCTGATCGTCGCCACCGGGGACATCTACGAGGACATCGGCCAGGCGCAGGCCGCCGCCGCCGAAGGCGCCGACATCATCGCGGTGATCCGCTCCACCGGCCAGTCGCTGTTGGACTACGTACCGGAGGGCGCCACCCGGGAGGGCTTCGCCGGCACGTACGCCACCCAGGAGAACTTCCGCCTGATGCGCGCCGCGCTCGACGAATCCTCCCGGCAGCTCGGCCGCTACATCCGGCTCACCAACTACGCGTCGGGGCTGTGTATGCCGGAGATCGCGACGCTGGCCGGGTTGGAACGGCTCGACATGATGCTCAACGACTCCATGTACGGCATCCTGTTCCGCGACATCAACCCGATCCGTACGTTCGTCGACCAGCGGTTCAGCCGGCAGATCCACGCCCGCGCCGGCATCATCATCAACACCGGCGAGGACAACTACCTCACCACCGCCGACGCCGTCGACGAGGCCCACACCGTCACGGTCTCCCAACTGCTCAACGAGTACTTCGCGAAGGAGGCCGGCCTCGAAGACTGGCAGCTCGGGCTGGGGCACGCGTTCGAGATCAACCCCGACGTACCCGACTCGTTCCGCCTCGAACTGGCGCACGCGCTGCTGGCCCGCGAGCTGTTCCCGGACGCGCCGCTGAAGTGGATGCCGCCCACCAAGCACATGACCGGCGACGTGTTCCGCGGCAACCTGCTCGACGGGTTCTTCAACCTGGCCGGCACGCTCACCGGGCAGAGCATCCTGCTGGTCGGCATGATGACCGAGGCGGTGGTCACCCCGTGGCTGTCCGACCGCGACATCGCGCTACAGAACGTGCGCTATGTCTTCAATGCCGCCGGCAACCTGCACGAGGACTTCCAGCCGGCGCCCGGCGGCTTCATCCAGCGCCACGCCGACCAGGTGCTGCACGAGGCGGTCGAGCTGCTGGAACGGATCCTCGCCGACAAGGACGGTCAGGCCGCGCTGCTCAACGCGATCGCCGACGGCACCTTCGGGATCATGAAGCGGCCCGCCGACCGCGGCAAGGGGCTCGACGGCGTACACCGGCAGGCCGGCGGCTACTACAACCCGGCCACCGAGCTACTGGAGGCCTCGTCGTGAGCAACATCGTCAGACCGTACGGGGACACCACCGGCGACGGCATGGTGCAGGTGTCGTTCACGCTGCCCGTACCGCACGACAAGCGGGCCGAAGGCGCCGCGCTGCAGCTCGCCGGCAAGATGGGGCTGGACCCGGCGATGCTGGTGCACGCCAAACCGATGGGGGAGACCCACACCTTCTTCGTGGTGTACGGCGCGGTACGCCACCTCGTCGAGCTGGACAAGGTCAAGGTGGTCGAACGCGACTACCCGCTGCTGTCCGCCAAAGATGTCAACGCCGTGGTCAAACGCCGGCTGCGGCGCAAACTCGCCGTGGTCGGGGCCTGCATCGGCACCGACGCGCACACCGTCGGGATCGACGCGATCCTCAACCTGAAGGGCTTCGCCGGCGAGAAGGGGCTGGAGTACTACCGCGAGCTGAAGGTGACCAACCTCGGCGCCCAGGTAACCGTCCCCGACCTGGTGGCGCAGGCGAAAGCCGAGAAGGCCGACGCCGTACTGGTCAGCCAGGTGGTGACCCAGCGCGACGCCCACCTGCACAACGTCAAGGAGCTGTCCGCGGCGTTCCGGGAGGCGTTCCCGGCACACCGCAGGCCGCTGCTGGTCGCCGGCGGTCCCCGGTTCGACGAACACGCCACCGCCGAGCTGGGCGTGGACCGGATCTTCGGCCGCGGCACCACCCCCGGCGAGGTCGCCAGCTACCTGGTGCACGCCCTGATCAAGGAAAGGACCCCCGCATGACGGACCCGCGCGTCGGACTCACGGTCACCCACCGCCGGTACGTGCCGTACAGCCACGCCCACTACGCCGGCAACCTGGTCGACGGCGCGTACGCGCTCGCGCTGTTCGGGGACGTGGCGACCGAGGTGTGCATCCGCACCGACGGCGACGAGGGGCTGTTCGCCGGCTACTCGGACGTGAAGTTCACCGCCCCGATCCAGGCCGGCGACGTGGTGGAGGTGACCGCGCAGGTGACCCGCGTCGGCACCCGCAGCCGTACCATCGAATTCTCCTGCGCCGTGGTCTGCCGGGGCCGTCCGGACAAGTCCGAGTCCGCCGCCGAGGTGCTGGATCCACCCGTGGTCGCGGTCATCGCCACCGGCACGGTCGTCGTCCCCGCCACATCTTGACCCCTCGCTGGTACGCCGATCCGAGCCGCCTGGCCGCGCACCAGCTGGTGGTGTGCGCCGACGTCGGCTCCACGTACACCAAGGTGATGCTGGTGGACGTGACCGGCGGTGAGCTGATCGCCGCGGCCGACCACCCGACCACCGCGCACAGCGACGTGCTCGACGGCCTGGACGCCGCCGTCGCCGCGCTCGGCGACCCGGCGCGCGAAGCCCCGGTG
>JBOGDG010000405.1:0-3734 GCA_050701655.1 Micromonosporaceae bacterium | reverse complement strand
CCCGGTACTCCCCCGAGCTGCCGTGCCTGACCCGCGGCCTGGTGGACGCCGAGAAGCTGGCGACCAAGAGCTTCGAGAACGGCCGGCTCAACGCGGTGATCGAGATCGTGGAACACCAGGGCAAGTACGAGTCCGGGGTCGACGATCCGCCACGATCCGAAGACGAGTGGCCGAAGAACTTCTACGGGCCGCAGTGCTGGGGCATGCCGAATCCGCCGGTGCCGATGCCACCGTGGGAGCCGGACGGCACCGGGTACGACTTCGACCACGAACGGTCACACCTGCCTGGCCCGCCGGGTGGCCTGCAGGGTCGCTCCGCCGACGCGGGGATGCTGATCGACCCGACCATGGGGTACGCCGGCTCCGAGGAGGAACAGTCGTTGGTGAAGCCGATCATCGCCGCCGCGACGGACACGCCCGTCACCGAGGTGAGTGACCTCGCGGTGCTGCTCTGGGCGCCGCTGATGCGGGGAGCGGTGGTGAACGTACGGTGATCACCCGTATGGTGCGGATCCAGCTGATCGTCTTCGCGGTGATCACGCTGGTCGGCGTCTCGTTCGTCGGCCTGCGGTACGTGGGCCTGGCGGACGTCGTGATGGGCAACACGTACCTGGTGAAGGCCAACTTCACCTCCAGCGGCGGCGTGTTCACCAACGCCTCGGTCACCTACCGCGGAGTCCCGGTGGGGCGGGTCGGCAAGTTGACGCCGACTCGGGACGGCATCGAAGTGGAGATGAAGCTCGACAAGGGCATCTCAGTTCCGAAGGACCTCCGCGCCATCACCACCAACCGGTCGGCGATCGGTGAGCAGCACATCGACCTGCGGCCGAACACCGACTCCGGCCCGTACCTGGGCGAGGGCGACGTGATCCCGGCCAAGCAGACCGGCATCCCGCTGCCGGTCGAGGAGCTGGTGCTGCACCTGGACAACCTGTCGCGCTCGGTCAACCCCGAAGACCTGGCGGTGGTGATCGACGAGCTGGGCGCCGCGTTCGAAGGCAACGAAGAGGCCCTCGAGCGCCTGCTGGACGCCAGCGAGCTGCTGCTCGACGACGCCAACGAACACCTGCCGGAGACCGTGGCGCTGATCCGCGACGGCCGTAAGGTGCTCGAGACCCAGGAGCTGTCGGGCGACGCGATCCGGCGCTGGGCGTCCGGGCTGGCGAAGCTGACCCGCACCTTCCGCGACTCCGACACCGACATCCGCCGGGTGCTGGCCAACGCGCCGCCGGCCGCCAAGGAAGTCATCACGCTGATCCGCGACATGGAGCCGAACATCGGTGTGCTGCTCGGCAACCTGATCACGGTGAACGGCCTGACCGTACGCCGGATCGAGAACGTCGAGATGATGCTGGTGGTGCTCCCGGTCAGCGTGGCGGGCGCGCCGACCGTGGCGCCCAAGGACGGCAAGGGCCACCTCGGTCTGGTGCTCAACTTCGACGACCCGCCCCCGTGCGTGTACTCCAACAGCGGCCAGCCCCCGAAGTGCACCCAGGAAGAGCGCAACAACGGCTCGGACGTACGCGGTTGGCAGGCGGCGCCGAAGCGGCCCGGGCCGGAGATCTCCCCGGCACCGATCGGCGGCGGCGAGCCACCTCAGGACCGCAGCGGCTCGCAGGGCGAGGATTCCGAATCCGGCTCCTCCTACGAGGGCGGCGAATCCACGGTGGCCAGCTACGACCCGGCGACCGGCCTGGTGCTCGGCTCCGACGGCGAACCGCTGCAGTTCGGCGCCACCGGCGGCCAGTACGACCTGCTCGGCCCCGAGTCCTGGAAGCAACTGCTCTACGCGGGCGTCGCCAGCTGAAAGTAGCGCTCAGCCACACGCCTGAGCGCTACTTTCGGGTCGAATAGATTAGCGTTCCACGATCGCGGTGACGCCCTGGCCGCCGGCGGCGCAGATCGAGATCAGGCCGCGACCCTTGCCCGCCCGCGAGAGCAGCTTGCCGAGGGTGGCGATGATCCGGGCGCCGGTCGCCGCGAACGGGTGCCCGACGGCCAGCGACGAGCCGTTGACGTTCAGCTTCGCCCGGTCGATGCTGCCCAGCGGCTTGTCCAGCCCGAGCTTCTTGGCGCAGAATTCCGGGTCCTCCCAGGCCGCCAGGGTGGCCAGCACCTGCGACGCGAACGCCTCGTGGATCTCGTAGAAGTCGAAGTCCTGCAGCGTCAGGCCGTTGCGCTCCAGTAGCCGGGGGACGGCGTACGCGGGTGCCATCAGCAGCCCCTCCTCGCCGTGTACGTAGTCCACCGCCGCGGTCTGGCTGTCACCCAGGTACGCCAGCACCGGCAGCTTGCGCTGCTTCGCCCACTCCTCGCTGGCGAGCAGCACCACCGCGGCGCCGTCGGTGAGCGGGGTCGAGTTGCCCGCGGTCATGGTGGCGTCCTCGCCCTTGCCGAAGACCGGCTTGAGCTTCGCCAGCTTCTCCACGCTGCTGTCCGCGCGCAGGTTCTGGTCTCGGGACAGCCCCTGGTACGGCGTCACCAGGTCGTCGAAGAAGCCGCTGTCGTACGCCGCGGCGAGCCGCTGGTGACTGGCGACCGTGAGCTCGTCCTGGGCCTCGCGGGCGACCTTCCACTGGGCGGCGGTGAGCGCGGCGTGCTCCCCCATCGACAGCCCGGTACGCGGCTCCGCGTTCTGCGGCATCTCCGGCACCACGTGGCCGGGGCGTATCCGGGTCAACTGCTTGAGCCGGCCGCCCAGACTCTTCTCCCGGTTGACGTCCAGCAGCACCCGGCGCAGGTCCTCGTTGAGCCCCAGCGGCGCATCGCTGGTGGTGTCGACACCGCCCGCGATCCCGACCTCGATCTGCCCCAGCGCGATCTTGTTGCCGACCAGAATCGCGGCCTCCAGCCCGGTGCCGCACGCCTGCTGCACGTCGTACGCCGGAGTGTGCGGATCCAGGTGAGAACCGAGCACGCACTCCCGCGTGAGATTAAAGTCACGACTGTGCTTGAGCACCGCGCCGGCGGCGACCTCACCGAGCCGTTCGCCCGCCAGCCCGTACCGGCCGATCAGGCCTTCCAGCGCGGCGGTGAGCATGTCCTGGTTCGAGGCGTGCGCGTACGGACCTCCGGAGCGTGCGAAGGGAATGCGGTTTCCCCCCACGATTGCGACTCGCCTGACACTGTTTCCCATGACGCCTCCTGCGTGCACGCATACCTGCCACTGGCGACAATAACTTACCCATGAGTAGTCTTACCCGCGAGTAGGGAGGGCGAATGATTGACCGATACCGCCAGTTTGCTACGACCGGCCTGGGCCGGACCATCGTCAAGCAGCTCGGACTGCCCGCGCCGGTCGAATTGCGGCGCCGCAGGGAGGGCAAGCCGGAGATCACCGGGCCGGTGCTCGTCGGTGGCGCCGACGGAGGGCGGCTCGGGAAACAGGTGAGTCAGCTGCTCGCCGACGCGGGTGCGGAGCTGCACACCGGGCTCACCGAGGAGACCAGGTACGGCGTGCTGGTCTACGACGCCACCGGCATCAAGCAGAGCTCCGAGCTGACCTCCGTCTACGACTTCTTCCACCCCGTCTTCCGCAGCCTGCTGCCTTCCGGCCGGGTGATCGTGCTGGGGACCCCGCCGGAGGACGGCGACGACCCCCGGGAGTCCGCCGCCCAGCGCGGCCTGGAGGGCTTCGTGAAGTCCGCCGGCAAGGAGGCCGGCCGCGGCGCCACCGCCAACCTGGTGTACGTCTCCCCCGGCGCCGAGGAGGCGATCGACTCCACGCTGCGGTT
>JBOGDG010000404.1:0-3746 GCA_050701655.1 Micromonosporaceae bacterium | reverse complement strand
CCCCCCCCCCCCCCCCCGGCCCTGCCTGCCGCTGTCCGACCTGGCCGACCAGCTCGAACGCGCCCGGGGCAGCCTGGCCGGGTTCGCCGGCGAGGACCCGGTGAGCGACGCCAGGGCGGTCTTCTCGTGGTCGTACGACTCGCTCAGCGCCGAGGCGGCCGACCTGTTCCGGATGCTGGGGCTACACCCCGGCCCCGACTTCTCCGAGGCAGCGGCGGCGAGCCTGCTCGGCGGCGCCCCGGAGTCGGCCCGGATGCGGCTCGGCGAGCTGGTCCGCGCCCACCTGGTCACCCGGCCCGGCCCCGACCGGTACGCCTTCCACGACCTGCTCCGCGACTACGCCACCGAGCGGGGCGCCACCCGCGACACTGAGCCGACCCGGCAGGCCGCCCAGCACCGGCTGCTCGACCACTACCTGCGCACCGCTCACGCCGGCGCCATGCTGCTCAGCCCGGCGCGGGCGCCGATCACCCTGGTGCCGGCCCGCGAAGGCGTGTCGCCGGAGCCACTCGACGACCACGATCATGCGATGGCCTGGTTCACGCGCACGCACCCGACGCTGCTGGCGCTCATCCGGCAGGGGGTCGACAGCGGATTCGGCGACCGTGCCTGGCAGCTGTTCTGGTCGATCGCGGGATTCCAGATCTTGCAGGGACACTGGGCCGACGGTCTCACCACCGGCGAGCTGGTGCTCGATGCCGCGCGGAAGTCAGCCGATCCGTGGGGCGAGGCGCTCGTACACCATCTGTCGGGTCGTTTCCACCTGTTGCTGGAGCGGCTCGACGAGGCGGAGCGGCGCTATCTGCGCGCGATCGAGCTGTACGGGCGGCTCGGTGATCGGGTCGGGCAGGCGACCGCCCACCTGAACTACGAGGGTGTGTGGGAACACCGGGGGCAATTCCAGGAATCGCTACGCCAGGCCGAACGTGCACTTGAGTTGTACGCACGCGCCGAGCACCGGATCGGCGAGGCGAGGGCGCTCAGCGATGTCGGCTGGTACCAGGCCCAGCTGGGTGAACACCGGTCCGCGCTGCCGTACTGCCAGCGGGCCCTTGCGCTGCAGCAGGCGAACGGCGACCGGATCGGCGAGTCCCACACCTGGGACAGCCTCGGCTACATCCACCGCCAGCTCGACCAGTATCCGCAGGCGGTCACCGCCTACCGGCACGCGGCGGAGCTCCGCCGGGCGCTCGGCGACCTGCGTAAACAGGCCGACAGCCTGGCCCGGTTGGGCGAAGCCCACCGCGCGAACGCGGACGCCGGCGCGGCGCGGCGAGCCTGGCGCGAGGCGAAGCAGATCCTCACCGCATTGGGCGACCCGGAGGCCGAACAGATCGCCACACAATTGCGCGATCTCGACACCGCCGAATCCGCGAATGCCGGTCACGCCGGGCTGGTTTCCGGGTCGCTTCAGCTACGCGACAAATAGGCATACGCCCCAAATAGCAGCCGTTCTTGAAATGGCGGAATTATCGAGATCGTCCAGGCTCCCACGCGCGCACGTTAATCCGTAGAATTTCACGACACGGGGCGTTATCCCAGGTCAGGCCGTGATCCTGGTTCGCTCCGAATGTAAACATCACGACACGCCTCCTGGCCCAAAGTCCCATTGTGGCGCCCTCCCGGCACCGACAGAGTGGCGATCGAACCACCGAAGGTATCTCGCCGGTGGTTTCCGGATACGCGACAAAACGCGTCCGGTGGGATCGGAGCTAGGGGGCCATCGATGCGGGTGGGTGTCGTCGGATGCGGCTACTGGGGAGCCAAACACGTACGGGTCCTCACCGGCCTGCCCGAAGTGGCACAGGTGGTGGCGATCGACAGCCGCCCGGAACGGATCGAGCCGATCCGGCGGATGTACCACAGCGCCCGGTACGCGTACCGGCTGGACGAGGTGATCGACGACATCGACGCCGCCGTGATCGCGACCCCGCCCCGGACCCACGCGCCGCTCGCCGCCCAACTGCTGCGGGCCGGCAAACACGTGCTGATCGAGAAGCCGATGGCGACCTCCAGCGACGAGGCCCGGGAGCTGATCGACCTGGCGGAGGCCCGCGGCCTGGTGCTGATGGCGGGACACACCTTCGAGTACAACGCCGCCGTGCTCGCGCTGCGTGACGTGATCACCTCCGGCGAGCTGGGCACGATCTACTACATCGACGCGGCCCGGCTCAACCTCGGGCTCTACCAGCCCGACGTCAACGTGATCTGGGATCTGGCCCCGCACGACATCTCGATCATCAACCTGCTGCTGGACAGCGTGCCCCGGACCGTCACCGCCTGGGGCAGCCGGCATGCCGGCTCGCCGTACGAGGACGTGGCGTACCTGCGACTGGACTACGGCGAGGCGACCGCCAACGTGCACGTGAGCTGGCTGGACCCGGCCAAGGTGCGCCGGGTCACCGTGGTCGGCAGCAAGCGGATGGCGGTCTACAACGACCTGCTCGACGACGCCCGGCTGCAGATCTTCGACAAGGGTGTGTCCGGCCCCGTCACCGAGCCCGACAGCGGCGTCCCGATGTCCTACCGGTACGGCGGGATCAGCGCGCCGCACATCGAGTTCCGGGAGCCGCTGGCCACCGAGGACGAACACTTCGTGGACTGCGTACGGCACCACAAGACTCCCGACAGCGACGGCTACCGCGGACTCGGCGTGGTGGGGGTGCTGGAGGCGGCGGAGCGGTCGATGCGTATCGGCAGCGCCGTCGAGGTGCCCCGTACGGTCCCGGAGCCGGGCAGGGACCCGGCGCGTACGGTCCCGGTGAGCTGAGCCATGCGGATCCCCTTCAACGACCTCGCCGCGGTCCACGCCCCGATCCTCGACGACGTGCTGGGCGACTTCCGCGACATCGCCGGCGGCTCCGGCTTCATCGGCGGGGCGTACGTGGAGCGGTTCGAGGAGAGCTTCGCGGCGTACTGCGGCACCCGGTACGCGGTCGGCGTCGCCAACGGCACCGACGCGATCGAGCTGACGCTGCGGGCGCTGGACATCGGGCGCGGCGACGAGGTGCTGGTGCCGGCGAACACCTTCATCGCCACCGCGGAGGCGGTCACCGCGGCCGGCGCGCTGCCCCGCTTCGTCGACGTGGATCCGGACACGCTGCTGGTCACGCCCGAGACGCTGGAAGCCGGAAGGACCGCCCGTACCGTGGCGGTGATCGCGGTGCACCTGTACGGCCACCCCGCCGACCTGGACGCGATCGGGCGGTACGCCGACCGGCACGATCTCGCGTTGCTCGAGGACTCCGCACAGGCCCACGGCGCGCTGCTGGACGTACCCGGCGCTGCCAGGAGACACCAAGCAGGGCCCCGGCGGGCCGGGTCGTACGGCCGGGCCGGCACGTTCAGCTTCTACCCGGGCAAGAACCTCGGCGCCTGGGGCGACGGCGGCGCCGTGGTGACCGACGACGCGGAGCTCGCCGCCGAGCTGCGGGTGCTCGCCAACCACGGGCGGGACACCGAGCGCGACAGCCACCGGCGGGTGGGGCGCAACAGCCGGCTGGACGCGCTGCAGGCGGCGGTGCTGCACCGCAAGCTGGCGACGTTGGACGCCGACAACGCCGCGCGGCGCCGGATCGTCGCGCGGTACCGCGCCGCGCTCGGCCCGCTCGCCGAGGATCTGGTCCAGCCCACCGACCCGGACGCCAGCGTCTGGCACCTGCTGGTGCTGCGGGCCGGCCGCCGCGACGCACTGCGCCGCACGCTGAGCCGAGCCGGCATCGCCACCGGCCTGCACTACCCGGTGC
>JBOGDG010000403.1:0-3753 GCA_050701655.1 Micromonosporaceae bacterium | reverse complement strand
CCCCGGTGGTACGCGAGGCCACGTCCGGGGTGCCGGCACGGTCGCCGATGCGGGGCGGGGCGTACACCCCGACCGAGCCGAACGCCTCCGCCGGCAACCCCAGCTTGGCGTACTGGGCGCGGATCTCGTCGGTGAGCTTGAGGTTGGCGTGGTCCAGCAGCAGCAGGTCCTCGCCCTTCACGTTGAAGATCAGCGCCTTGGTGTTGACCGCCTCGGCGCCCAGCGCGGGGGAGCGGAACAGCGAGTACAGCAGCCAGGTCGCGAAGCTGGTCTTGGTCGCCACCCCGGAGATCCCCGAGATGGACACGTGCGCCCCGCGGGTGCCGTCGAGGAAGTCGGCGTTGATAAACACCGGCTCGCCGTCGCGCCCCAGCCCGGCCGGCACCTGCCGCTCCATCCGGTCGAAGTAGAGCGCGATCGCGCGTTCCAGGTCGGTTGCACGGTGCACCGGCACCCCGGGCCGGGGCGGTACGTACACCTCCGGGTCGACGCGCGTGGTGGTGATCTCGGCGGACTCCTGCACCTCGGCGGGCAGCGTGCCGTCGGCGATCAGGAACACGTCGGACTCGAACTGGGCGCCTTCGTGGCGGGCGCGTACCTGGGTCACTACCCCGGCGATCGCGACCCGGGTGCCGTCCGGGAGCTGCCGGTGGGTCACCACCACGTCGTCCAGCTGCAGGTAGCTGCCCGGCGCCACCGCCACCCAGAACGTCAACGGGGTCGCGTCGGCGGTGCCCAGCACCCGTCCCACAGCCTCGCTCGGCGCCGTCATCCGTGGACCTCCCGTCGCGTACCCCCTGCATGGTGCCCTACCGCGTTGGGCCGCGTGCGGACCCGCCCCGGCGCGCCGGCCGTACGTCAGCGGGTGGGGCGCACGGCGTACCGGAGTTGGGCGAACTGACCACCTTGCGTCGCCTCCACCAGGGGTGAGCCGGGACGCGGGCAGCCGCCGGGGGAGTAGTGGCGCGCCGGCGCCGAGCGTCACCGGCGCCACGCCGAGGATGATCTCGTCCAGCAGATCACGGTCGGCGAAGCTGCCTACCAGCTCACCGCCGCCGACCAGCCAGACGTTCCTGCCAGCTGCCGCTTCGACCATGGCAGTGTGTACGGGTGCCACGTCCCCGCTGACGAATCTGATGTCCGCCCCGGGGACGTTTGGCAGGTCACGATGGGTGAAAACCCAGCACGGGCGCTCGCCGTACCAGCCGAACCACTTGTCGGGCGTCTCGAGCAGCTTCTCGTGCGCCAGCACCCACTCGTACGTGGTCGCGCCCATCGCGAACGCGCCGACCTCGGAGAAGAACGGCGCGAACCGGTCCCCACCGTTCGACTCGACCTCGAACAGCCAGTCCAGCGAGTTGTGCTCGTCAGCGATGAATCCATCAATGCTGGTAGCCGTGTAGTACTGAGTCCTCGTCACCCCCGCACCCTCCCACCAACCCCTGACAGGATCCGGCCCTGACAGGATCCGGTCTCGGCCCGGCTCACTTGGGGTGTCTGGTGGTGGTTACAGATGCCGCATACCCGTCACCGGCACCACCACCTGGCCCCCCAAGTGAGCGAGGCCCGCCCAGGTGGGCCGGTCGCGGCGGTGCTCGCTTGCCGCGCAGGCGGCCGGTACGGTCAGAGAACCGACGCTTGGAGGTGCGTGATGTCCCCAGCCGAGACGATTGGCGAGCGGCTGGCCGAGCTACGTACCCGCCGCGCCTTCACCCAGGAGGAGCTGGCCGAGCTTTCGGGCGTGTCCGTCGCGACCATCCGGAAGCTTGAGCAGAACGAGCGGACCTCGGCGAGGATGTCGACCCTGCACCGTCTCGCGTCGGCGCTCCGCACCACCACATCGGAGCTGCTGGCGGCGGCGCCAAAACTCGCCGGTCCGCCATCCGAGCCGGACGAGATGACAGTGCTTGCTCTGCGGCGTGCGCTCACCCCACCGCGTGGGTTGGATGGCGCGTTCCTGGCTGACGCGGAGACCGAGCGGCCCACCCTCGACAGCCTTCGGGAGTCGCTACGAGTCGGGCGAGCGTTCTACCGCGACAGCAAGTTCTCCGCAGGCGTGGAGTCCGTGTCATCCCTCATGGCCGAGCTTCGCCTGGCGACAGCGGTTGTCGACGGCGACGACCGGGTCGCACTCCACGACTTACACGCGAAGGTGTACCAGCTCGCCGCCAACTTTCTGATTCAGCTCCGGCTCTTCGACCTCGCATACCTCGCGCTGGACCGCTCGATGGACTCGGCGGACAAGGCCGGCGATCGGCTGTTGACGGCCAGCTCCGTCTCAACCCTGACGTTTCTGCTGCTGCGACAGGGCCGGCTCAATGAGGCCGCACGAGTCGCCACCGTCACTGCCGATCAGATCGAGCCCAAGCTCTCGACCGCGAGCCAACGGCATGTCTCGCTCTGGGGCTGGTTGCTGCTCGGCGGTTCGGCTGCGGCGGTACGCGACAACCAGCACGCCGAGGCGGACGACATTCTCTCGCTTGCCCGCGCTGCGGCTGCCCGAGTCGACGGCTACGCGGATGGGCTTGGCGCACCGTTCGGCCCAGAGCGGGTCATCATCCAGGCGGTAGAGAACAAGGTCATCGAAGGTGAGCCGGAGAAGGCGTTGGCGATCTCCGCGCGGATACCACCGACCGGCGACGAGACGATGAGCCATCGTTGCCGGCACCTGCTCGACGTCGCCTCGGCACAGACTGATCTGCGCCAGTACGCGGAGGCGACCGAGACCCTGACGTCCGTCTACCGCACAGTGCCGGAGTGGATCCGTTACCAGCGGTATGCCCGCGAGACCGTGAGCCGATTGATCAAGAAGCGAAAGCGCACGATCAGCCCAGAGCTACGAGAACTCGCGGACTTCCTGCGAGTGGTGTAGGACGTAGCGTCCTAGCTCGCCGCAGGTCAAGATCGAAGTGCTACCGGCTGCCGCTCCCCGTTCACTCTCCGTGGTCCTACCGTCCGAATAGTAGGCCGGCACGGGACACAGTCGCTCGTCCCCTTCCCGGCCGACCTAAGACGAAGGCGGCGGTCGGGCGTTTCCATGTGGCTCCGGCCGTCCGCCCTTCACCGGGAGGACGTGATGTGGGCAGAGGGAGTGGCGTTGCTAGCTGGGGTGATGTTGGGGTTCCTGTGTGGGCTCCTGACGTTCAGACGGAGCCTCCGGTGGTGCCGGGACTGCGGGGAGACGCTGTCGTGCCCCCGGTGCGTACCAGTGCGCCCCGTGCGGAGAGGGCGCTCCGCGTGACTGAGGCATTCCCCCGTAGGCCGGCACCGCGCCACACCCAGCCCAGTCCGGAGCAGATCAAGCAGGCATGCGAGGACTTCGCCCTACACATACCGAGCCTGGTACATGTGGGCTGCCTCGCGGACGGCTGCGACGAAGACTGGCCCTGCCCGCCGTACAAGCAAGCCGTTCCTGTCTTGGAACGCGCGGGCCTGATCGATGTCGACGGGAAGCTGCGCCAGCGGTGATCCCGAGATCACCTGGACGAGGCGTTACGCGGAGATGTGGGAGCGGGTGCGCAGCGTGGGCCAGAACTGCGTCTTCGTGTGAGCCCTGGCGTGTGGCTTCCGAGATCGTGGGCAGCGGGCGTTGCAGCACGTGGACCTGCCCAATTCCGTGTGCGCCGGCGCCCGATGCCGCGGATCTTCGCTGGGGCCGGTTGGCTGGCCGCCCGGATCGGTAGGGGTCCGATGATCAACTCGGGTTGGCGCCGAAACACGCCGGGCGTGTTTCGGTATGAGGCCGAGTTGATC
>JBOGDG010000402.1:0-3778 GCA_050701655.1 Micromonosporaceae bacterium | reverse complement strand
GGCCGGCCCCGACGAGGGTACGCACCGCGCGCGCCACCGCCTGCTTGGCGTCCACGTCGGGGGTGACCCCGGCGACCGGGCTGCGGAGCGAGACCGCCAGCCGCAGCCGTCCCGGCTCCGGGGGCGTACGGGGGGTGCGGCCGGCCAGCACGGCGAACCCGATCGCGGAATCCTCCACAGTGGAGGCCAGTACGCCGTTGGCGACCAGCCCGAACCAGTCGTGGTCGGAGAGCCCGGCCGGCACCACGCCACGCCCGGGCTTGAGCCCGACCAGGCCGCAGCACGCCGCGGGGATCCGGATCGAGCCGAGCCCGTCGTTACCGAGCGCGATCGGCACCATGCCGGAGGCGACCGCCGCCGCCGAGCCGCCGGAAGACCCTCCGGCGGTACGGTCCAGCCGCCACGGGTTGCGGGTCACCACGTCCTCGTCGTCGGTGGTGCCGAACAGCCCCAGCTCGGGCATCCGGGTGAGCCCGACCACCACCGCGCCGGCGCCGCGCAGCCGGCGTACCGTCTCGTGGTCTTTCTCGGCGGAGTCGCGGAGCGTGGCGGCCGAGCCGAGGCAGGTCCGCTCCCCGACCACCGCCACGTTCTCCTTGATCGCGATCGGTACGCCGGCCAGCGCCAGCCCGCTCAGGTCGGGCAGATCGTCGACGATCTCCGCCTCGGCGAGCGCGTCGACCGTACGGACCACCCGGAACGCGCCGAGCGTGCCGTCGTTGGCCGCGATGTGGCGCAGGTGCTGGTCGACCACCTCGCTGGCTGACGCGTCTCCCCGGCGTACCGCCCGCGCGACCGCCGCCGCGGAGACCCCGACCCAGGACATGCTTCCTCCCCTTGCGGTGTACGGCCCCCGCCGTTTATGCCAAGCCCGTCATGCCAACGCCTGCTCCAGGTCGGCCAACAGGTCGTCGACGTGCTCGATGCCGACCGACAACCGGACCAGATCGCTGGGAACCTCCAGCGGCGAACCAGCGGCCGACGCGTGAGTCATCCGGCCCGGGTGCTCGATTAACGACTCAACGCCGCCCAGCGATTCGCCCAGGGTAAACAGCTTCGCCCGATTGCATGCCCGCACCGCGGCACCCTCGCCCCGGGCCAGACGGAAGCTGACCATACCGCCGTACCGGCCCATCTGCTTGCCCGCGACGTCGTGTCCCGGATGTTCGATCAGCCCGGGATAGAGCACCGAGGTGACGGCCGGGTGGCTGGTGAGGTACTCCGCGATCCGCTCGGCGTTGTCGCAGTGCCGCTCCATCCGTACCCCCAGAGTCTTCACCCCGCGCAGGGTGAGCCAGGCGTCGAACGGACCGGCGACCGCACCGATCGAGTTCTGGTGGAACGCCACCCGCTCCCCCAGCTCGGCGCCGGCGGTGACCACCGCACCACCCACCACGTCGGAGTGGCCCCCGATGTACTTGGTGGTGGAGTGCACCACCGCGTGTGCCCCCAGCGTCAGGGGCTGCTGCAGGTACGGCGAGGCGAAGGTGTTGTCGACGACCAGGGTGGCGCCGATCCCGTCGGCGAGCGAGGCCAGCTCGGCGATGTCGGCGATCCCGAGCAGTGGATTGGTCGGGGTCTCCACCCAGATCACCTTGGTCTGGTCGGTGACCGCCTGGCGTACCGCGTCGACGTCGGAGAGCTTCGCCGCGGTCCACGCCAGCCCCCACGGCTGGAGCACCTTGGAGAACAGCCGGTAGGTGCCGCCGTACGCGTCGTTGGGGATCACGGCATGGTCGCCGGGCTTGCAGAGGGCACGCAGCAGCGTGTCCTCGGCCGCCATCCCTGACGCGAAGGCGAGCCCCCGTACGCCGCCCTCCAGCGCCGCCAGGCACTCCTCCAGCGCCAGCCGGGTGGGGTTGCGGGTACGGCTGTACTCGTACCCGTTGCGCAGCTGCCCGACCGCGTCCTGGTGGTACGTCGACACCTGGTAGATCGGGGGCACCACCGCCCCGGTGACGGGATCGGGCTCCTGCCCGGCGTGGATCGCGAGAGTATCGAAGCCGGCGTCGCCGGACCGGCCCGTCCCGGCGTCGCCCGAGCCGCCGGTCGGGGCGTCTCCGGAGCCGCTCTCCGGAGCGATGTCGGGGTGGCTGGCGGCGTCGTTGCGGCGGCTGTCGTACGTCATGGGGGAAGGCTAGTCCGGTGGCCCGGAGGGCTCCGAACAGGCCACAGAACTGCACTGAATTGCACGTAGAAGAGTGGCTACGGACAGCTTCGCGCACGCTCACTCACGGATTACGTTCAGATTGAGCATGGCGAGGACTCTTGACTTTGCGTCCGGGGTGAGCAAGGTTCTGTCCATTAACCGGGACACACAGAGGTGTTTCCCGCAGCGTACGTCGGGTTGATCATCACTGGTCGAGGGCAGAAGAAGATGGCGACACGCGAGCAGCGAATTGAACCAGTCGACGCTCCGTCGCCGTACCTCGTGACGGTCTCCCACCACGCCCCCGCAAGACCAGCCTCGACCACCCCGACGGCAGAGCCGCCCCGACTCGGCGGCTCGACCACGTACCACCTCACGGCGGCCAGGACGCCGTGCCCGGATCAACCTCGGAAGGCGGATTGATGACCAGACCCAATGAACTGTCGCGGCGGATCTTCCTGCAACGCGCCGCGGTGGCTGCTGCTCTGGCGGCCGGCAGCGGGCCGCTGCTGGCGGCCTGCGCGACCGGCGGCGGCGGCAACACCGGTGGCGGTGGCGGAAAGAAGTCGGCCAAGAACCCGTTCGGAGTCAAAGAAGACGCGCCGCTGGACGTCGTGATCTTCAAGGGCGGGTACGGCGACGACTACGCGAAGTTCCACGAAGAGCTCTACAAGAAGAAGTTCCCGAAGGCTGAGATCAAGCACAAGGGCATCACCGACATCACCCAGCAGTTGCAGCCGCGGTTCAACGCCGGCAACCCGCCGGACGTGATCGACAACTCCGGTGCCCAGCTGCTGCCGATGTCGACGCTCGCCGACACCGGCCAGCTGGCCGACCTCACCGCGCTGTTCGACGCCGAGTCCATCGACAAGGCCGGCACCAAGATCCGCGACACCATCGAAGGGATCGCGATCGAGGCCGCCGACTACGGCGGCAAGCCGCTGGTGCTCAACTACGCCCTGACCGTCTATGGCCTCTGGTACGACAAGAAGCTGTTCGACGACAAGGGCTGGCAGCCGGCGAAGACCTGGTCGGAGTTCCTCACCCTGTGTGAGGATATCAAGAAGGAGGGCATCGCCCCGCTCGCCCACCAGGGCAAGTACCCGTACTACATCCAGCAGGTGATCATGGACCTGGCGGTCAAGCACGGCGGCCAGGACGTCATCAAGGCCATCGACAGCCTGGAGCCGAACGCCTGGAAGCACGAGTCGATCAAGATGGCCGCCGAGGCGATGCTCGAGCTCAAGGGTAAGGGCTACATCCTCGCCGGCACCGAGGGGCTGGACCACATCCAGTCGCAGACCAAGTGGAACCAGCGCAAGGCGGCGTTCATCCCGAGCGGCTCCTGGCTGGAGAACGAGCAGAAGAAGGTGGCTCCGGGCGACTTCGCCACCCAGGTCGCCGCCACCCCGCTGCTGGACGGTGCGAAGCTGCCGTACGAGTGCACCGAGATCAGCGCCGGCGAGGGCTTCATCGTGCCGGCCAAGGCCAAGAACCAGGCCGGTGGCCTGGAGTTCCTGCGAATCATGCTCTCCAAGGAAGGCGCCGGGAAGTTCACCGAGCTGACCGGCTCCCCGACCGTGGTCACCGGTGCGGCCGAAGGCGCCAAACTGAGCCACGGTGCGGACT
>JBOGDG010000401.1:0-3786 GCA_050701655.1 Micromonosporaceae bacterium | reverse complement strand
GCCCTGGATCGTGCTCGGCGGCGACACCTTCGCCAGCGACCTGCTGACCCGGCTCGGCATCGACAACCTGTACGCCGGCGCCGCCGAGCGGTATCCACGGCCGCCGCTGGTGGCGATCCTGGAGCGCCGGCCCGAGCTGGTGGTGCTGCCGGACGAGCCGTACGCCTTCGCCGCCGACGACGGCCCGGAGGCGTTCCCCGGTATCCCCGCCGCGCTGGTCTCCGGCCGGCACCTGACCTGGTACGGCCCCTCGCTGGTCGAAGCCAGTGCCGTGCTGCAACGCCAGCTGGCTGGTTAGCACCGTGCGCGACGAGGCCAGTAGCGTCGGCCGGATGGAGGACGGTGCCGATCTGGTGGCCCGGGCGAAGGGCGAGGCCCGTCGGCTGCTCGAACCGCTGGGTGCCCGCTGGCGGCACGTGGCCGGCGTGGGGCGTACGGCGGAGCGTGTGGCTCGGGTGCTCCCCGGGCGGGAGCGGCCGGTGCTGGTGGCCGCCGCGTACCTGCATGACATCGGGTACGCGCCAGAGCTGCACAGAGTCGGCGCACACCAACTGGACGGAGCACGCTGGGTATCGTCGCACGGCCCGGCGTACTGGCGGCTGGCCTGCCTGGTGGCCCATCACTCCGAGTCCAGCTTCGAACTGGCGCGACGCGGCCTGCTGGATGAGCTGGCGCGGTATCCCCGGGAGAGTTCGCCGGTGATGGACGCGCTCGTCTACTGCGACCTCACCACGGGGCCGACGGGTCAACGCATGTCGTTGGACGCGCGTGTCACGGAGGTGCTCGCGCGGTACGGACCCGGGTTGATCAGCGACGCCCTCACCGAGGCAACGCCACACCTCGCGGCCGCCGTCGACCGTACCGAGGCGCGCCTCAACGAAGCCGCCTGATCAAGCCAGGTACCCTCCGCTTGATCACGCCGCCGCAACCACCGCCGGGGTACGGACCCGTACCGGCTGGCTCAGCCGCCGAGGCGGTCTCGGGCGAGGAACTTCGGGACCACCATCCGCCAGGCGTCGCACACCAGCTCGTGCATCTCCGGCTCGTCGAGTGCGGCCATCCTGGCCCGCACCCAGTGGTAGCGCAGGTCGGAGTCGAGCGGCATCAGGAACTTGCCGGGGTCGCTGGCGACCAGCGCCTCGCGTTCATGCTTCGGGTAGGCGAACCCCATCAGGGTCTCGTCGCGGGAGAACGAGACGTAGACCAGGCCGCGTACCCGGAACTTCACCCGGTCGCGTACCAACGCCTCTTCGGTACGCGGCAGCGTCAGTGCGAGCGCGCGGACCTGGTCCACGGTGATCATCAGTGGAAGGTGTGCTCCTCGGACGGGAACAGGCCGCCGCGTACCTCGTCGGCGAAGTCGGTCGCCGCCTTGGTCAGCGCGCCGTGCAGATCGGCGTACGCCTTCACGAAGCGCGGCGTGTGCGGGCCGGTACGCAGCCCCGCCATGTCCTGCCAGACCAGCACCTGCGCGTCGGTCTCCGGGCCGGCGCCGATGCCGATGGTCGGGATCGTCAGCTCGGCGGTGATCCGCTTCGCCACGTCACCCGGCACCATCTCCAGCACCACCGCGAACGCGCCCGCGTCGGCGACCGCGTGCGCGTCGGCGACGATGTCCTCGGCGGACAGCCCCCGCCCCTGCACCCGGTAGCCGCCGAGCTGGTGTTCGCTCTGCGGTGTGAAGCCGACGTGGCCCATCACCGGGATCCCGGCGTCGACCATGGCGCGGATCTGGCGCTGCATGCGGCGGCCGCCCTCCAGCTTCACCGCCTGCGCGCCGCCTTCTTTCATCATCCGTACGGCGCTCGCGAGGGCCTGCTCGCCGCTGGCCTCGTAGCTGCCGAACGGCAGGTCGCCGACCACCAGCGCGCGCTTGGCGGCACGGGACACGCCACGCAGCAGCGGGATCAGCTCGTCGAGCGTGACGGCGAGGGTGGTCTCGTTGCCGTACACGTTGTTGGACGCGGAGTCGCCGACCAGCAGCACCGGGATCCCGGCCCGGTCGAAGATCGCGGCGGCGTACTGGTCGTACGCGGTGAGCATCGGCCACTTCTCGCCGCGGTCCTTGGCGGCGAGCAGATGGTGTACGCGTACCCGGCGTACCGGGGACGGGCCGCCGTACAGCGACGGCTCCTCAGCGGGCTGGCCCGCGGTGAGGTGGGGCTGGCTCGCGGTGGCGCGGGGCTGGCTCGCGGTGGCGCGGGGCTGGCTCCCGGTGGCGTGCGCGAAATCAGACACGATCGGCTCCTTTGCCTCGAGGCCCTCGCGGGTCCCCGGGTCGGATCTAGCCTTGTTTCGCCATCGTTACACCCCCGCGAGCCCTTGGGCAGGACTCCGTGCCGATTTTCACAACACCGCACTGCCGCAGAGGTGGCCCCGCTCACTTGGTGGGGCAGAAGGTCGTGGTCGTGCCCGCTATGTCGGCTTTACAACGACACTTTGCCCCACCAAGTCGGCGTGAGGGCGTGAGGGCGCGGGAGGTGCGGGGGTGCGGGAGGTGCGGGAGGTGCGGGAGGCGCGGGGGTGCGTCAGGCGCGTTCGCGGTAGCGGTTGGTGATGGGCAGGCGGCGGTCGCGGCCGAAGGCTTTGTGGCTGATCTTCGGGCCGGGGGCGGTCTGGCGGCGCTTGTACTCGGCGGTGTCGACGAGCCGGATCACCCGCTCCACCAGCGCGGGATCGTGGCCCTCGGCGATCAGCTCCTCGTGGCCGAGGTCACGGTCGACGTACCCGTGGAGGATCGCGTCGAGCAGCTCGTACGGGGGCAGCGAATCGGTGTCGAGCTGACCCGGGCGCAGCTCCGCGGACGGCGGCTTCGAGATCGTGTTCTCCGGGATCGGCGGCATCTCGCCGCGCGCCGCGGCGTCGGCGTTGCGCCACCGCGCCAGCCGCTGCACGAGCGTCTTCGGTACGTCCTTGATCGGCGCGTACCCGCCGACCGAGTCGCCATACAGGGTGGAGTAGCCGACCGCGTACTCGGACTTGTTGCCGGTGGCGAGCACCAGGTGACCCTCCTGGTTGGACAGCGCCATCAGGATCACGCCCCGGATCCGCGCCTGCAGGTTTTCCACCGCCAGCCCGGCCAGTGACAGGTTGGCCAGGAACGCGTCGGCCATCTCCTGGATCGGCTCGCTGCGGTACTCCATCCCGGTACGTTTCGCCAGGTCGGCGGCGTCGTCGCGGGAGTGCTCCGAGGAGTACTGGCTCGGCATCGACACCGCCACCACGTTCTCGGCGCCCAGCGCGTCGACCGCGATCGCCGCCACCACCGCCGAGTCGATGCCGCCGGAGAGCCCCAGCGTCACCGAGTGGAACCCGTTCTTGCGTACGTAGTCACGGGTGCCGGTGACCAGCGCCTCCCACACCTCGGCCTCATCCCCGAGCCGCTCCGCGACGCCCGGGGTCGGCGCCGGCGCACCCGGCGCGGGCAGGACATCGGAGAGCGTGAGCCGCTCCACCGACATCTCGCCCAGGTCACCGGACGGCCCACCGGTCGCGGCCGGCAGGTCGAGGTCGATCACCAGCAGCTGCTCGCCGAACTGGACCCCGCGGGCGAGCAGCTCGCCGCCGGCGGTGACCACCATCGAGTCACCGTCGAAGATCAGCTCGTCCTGACCACCGACCGCGTTCACGTACGCGGTGGTGGCCTTCGCCTCGGCGGCGCGGCGGCGTACCAGCGGCAGCCGTACGTCGTCCTTGTTCAGCTCGTACGGCGAGGCGTTGATGTTGACCACCAGCCCGACCCCCGCCTGACCGGCCACCGCGAACGGGCCGCCCGCCTGCCAGATG
>JBOGDG010000400.1:0-3793 GCA_050701655.1 Micromonosporaceae bacterium | reverse complement strand
CCCCATGGCGGGGAGCTTAGGTGAGCTGGCGGCGTGCCGTTGATCAACGCGCCGCAGCGACACGGGCGCCGCTACGGCAGCGCATGGGGGCCGCTACGGCAGCGCATGGGGGCCGCTACGGCAGCGCATGGGGGCCGCTACGGCAGCGGCACGGGGCCGGCCGCGACTCGACCGGCCCCGCCGCCACGTCACTCGCTGGGCACCAGCACCCAGAGCGCCAGGTAGATGATGAACTGCGGCCCGGGCAACAGGGTGGACAGCACGAACAGCAGCCGTACGACGTTCGGCGACATCCCGAACCGGCGCCCCAGCCCGGCGCAGACGCCTGCGATCCAACGGTCGTCCCGCGGCCTGACCAGCTTGGACGTTGCGTGGGACTGTGCGGCCATCTCGCTCACTCCTCGGTGGAGCCGCCACCCTGGCGACTCATGATTCGACGGTACGCCGCGGGCGTACCCCCGGAAATCGGTCTGGATGAGGAGCGGACCCTGGGACCCGGATCAGGGGAGTCCCCGAGGTGTACGGCGGCCCCGCGCGGGGGAACCAGCTCAGCGGCGCCCGCGTCGGGTGGGCGCGGACTCAGCCGGTGAACTGCTCGATGGCGGCGATCTTGACCTGGATCTCGGCACCGCTCGGCGCGGTGTAGGAGACCGTCTCGCCGGGGTGCTGCCCGAGGATGGCCGCGCCCAGCGCGGACTCCGGGCTGTAGACCGTCAGGTCAGTGGTGGAGGAGATCTCGCGTGAGCCGAGCAGGAACTGCTCCGCGTCTTCGGGATCACCGTCGAAGTGCACGGTCACCACGCTGCCGGGCGCCACCACGTCGCTCTTCGGCGCTTCGCCGACCCGCGCCGTACGCAGCAGGTCTGTCAGGTAGCGGATCCGGGCTTCTTCTTTGCCCTGCTCTTCCTTGGCCGCGTGATAACCGCCGTTCTCCCGCAGATCGCCCTCCTCGCGCCGCTCGTTGATCTCAGCGGCAATCATGGGGCGGTTGGCGATCAGCTCGTCGAGCTCAGCCTTGAGCCGGTCGTGAGCATCCTGGGACAGCCAGGCGCCAGCCTCGGTGCGGTCTGTCGTGGACACAGGGAGATCCTCCAGGGGCATGACGGGAACAAGGACACAACGTTACCAGCGGGGGCGATCCGCCGAGACCGCGTGAAGTACGGCGGTCAGGTGCCGGCGGGGGCGCAGCCGACCACCTCGCCGGTGACCGGCTCCCGACTCGTCGCCAGGGTGTACGTGACGGTCACGCTGTCGCTGTCGGGGCTGCCGGCCGGGATCGCCACCTCGGCCCGCCCGACCTCCTCGCCGTTGGCGGCCCGCGCCCGGACGATGCAGGTCGCCGGCTGGCCGCCGGGCTTGTAGACCTGGAACCGGATGGTCACCTCACCGTCCCCGATGGTGAAGGTCAGGACTTTCGGCTGGTACGTGGGATCGCCGTACTGCCGGTAGAGCTGCAACGAGATCGCGAGCCCGGCGATGATCACCAGCGTGGCGAGCAGCACCGCCACCCAGCGCCGCGCCGGGCGCGGTTGGCGCCGCCGACCGTACCGTCCGGCGGGGAATGTCGGCTCCGCGGCCAGCTGATCCGGCATGCTGGGCAGTCCTCCGTAACAGGTTTGTCGTACCCCTCGGCCATTCTTGTGTGACCGGTGACATATCGCGGGGCAACGCCGTCTGCGGCGAGTAAGAGTTAGCAACAACGAGGGTACGTGGTCGGAGTCTGAGGAGATCCAGTGACAGAGCAGCTCCGCCTGATGGCGGTTCATGCGCATCCGGATGACGAGTCGAGCAAGGGCGCCGCGACGATGGCCCGGTACGTCGCCGAGGGCGTCGACGTGCTGGTGGTGACGTGTACCGGCGGTGAGCGCGGCGACGTGCTCAACCCGAAGATGGACCGTCCCGAGGTGTGGCGCGACCTTCCGGAGATCCGCCGCCACGAGATGGAGCGGGCGCGCGAGATTCTCGGCGTCAAGCAGGCCTGGCTGGGGTTCACCGACTCCGGCTACGTGGAGGGCTACACCGAGGCGGACCACCTGGAGAAGCTCCCCGAGGACGCGTTCGCCCGGGAGCCGCTGCCGGTCGCCGCCGCGCCGCTGGTGCGGTTGATACGCGAGTTCAAGCCCCACGTGGTGACCACGTACGACGAGGACGGCGGCTACCCGCACCCCGACCACATCATGTGCAACCGGGTGTCGGTGGAGGCCTTCGACGCGGCCGGCGATCCCGAGCGGTACAAGGAGTTCGGCGCGCCCTGGCAGCCGATGAAGCTGTACTACCAGATCTCGTTCTCCCGGGATCGGGTGCTGGCGCTGCACGAGGCGATGCTGGCCGGCGGCCACGAGTCCCCGTACGCGGAGTGGCTGGACCGGATCCAGGGCTCCTGGGACAAGGGCGACCGGGTCACCACCCGGGTGCCGTGCGCCGACTACTTCCACGTACGGGACGACGCGCTGCGCGCCCACGCGACGCAGGTCGATCCCGACGGGCAGTGGTTCGGGGTGCCGCTGGAGCTGCAGCAGCGGGCGTGGCCGACCGAGGACTACGAGTTGGTGAAGGCGACGGTGGAGACCACGCGAGACGAGGACGATCTGTTCGCCGGCGTACAGAGTGTGATCTCCGACTGACGCTGGGGCGCTCGACCCTAACTGGCATGGCTCCGCTGGCGCGTCGAGCCGCGATTGCGCGTACGGTGTAGGCAATTATCGCGGCATGCGACGGCTCGGGAGTGTGGTGGGCGGTGCTCGACGTAGCGGCTGTGTTGTTCGACGCGGCTGTGGTCGCCGAGGATCCGAACAACTTCGGCGATACCCGCTCGGGGGGTCTTGCGGGGCCACTGGGTTTGTTCATCATCGTTCTGCTCGCGATCGCCACCGTGCTGCTGATCCGCAATATGAACAGCCGGCTGCGCCGGCTTCCTGATCGATTCCCGTCGCAAGGGGCGGACGAGGGTCCGAGCCCTGGCGCCGAGAGGCGGTCTGACGGTAGCGCGGAAGGACCCTAGACAAACCGGTGGCGGGTATGACGGCGAGTCGTCTGCGCGCGTCCAACAGGACGCCCCGCCCGCCGCGACGTCAGAGGTTGCGCGTAGTGATCATGTGCGCACCTAGTGTTGCTTTCCATGGTCATGCGCGGCGCTCCACGCGACACATTGCGTACCTGTCAGGTGGTCAACTCCGCGCATATCGCTGCTGGATTCGCCGTGACTTTCCCGGCATCCTGAACGTCCGTACCTCCTCGTGCCGCGAGGCACGCCTTCCCTCCGATTCGGAGAGAGGGGGTGCTGACCGATGCGCGACAACACCTGGGGCTGATTTCGTGCCACACCGGCGAGAGACGTTGACGACGCCTCGCGTTCGGGCGCTCGGGCGCCCGGCGGGGCGGCGTCTCGCCGGTATGTCTTACCGCGTCCGCTCGGCACTGGCATGGGGGTGTCTGCCAGGCGTCGCAGCCGCCCGTTCCGGCACCGCGAGGGTCCATCTGTGTGTGGCTCCCGGCCAGCGAACGGGGGTGGAGAGTTGATCAGCGTGGGAAAGCTGCTCGGTCCCCTCCCGCCCAGGCTGGGTCGCCTGGTCTTGATCGTCGCGGCGACTGGCTTCGTCGCGGTGCTGGGCAGTGCTCTGCTGGCCGACGACGCGCCGACCTGGTTCGGAGCGCTGACGGCGCTCGGCCTGGTCACGGTGGCCAAGACCGTCTCGCTGCGGATCCGGATCGGCAGCGAGCAGTTCATGTTCGCCTGGGGCGAGGCCGCGCTGGTGGTCATCTTCGGGCTGTTGGCTCCGGAGTGGATCGCGCC
>JBOGDG010000399.1:0-3810 GCA_050701655.1 Micromonosporaceae bacterium | reverse complement strand
GGGGAGGGCTGGCGTACCTGGCTGGACGGCGACACCGTGATCTGCCGCTGCGAAGAGGTGCCGTACGCCGCGCTGTCGGATGCCGCCGCCGAGGCTGACAGCGTCCGGTCGCTGAAGCTGCTCTGCCGGGTCGGGCTCGGTATCTGCCAGGGCCGGGTCTGCGGCCGCAACGCCACCGACCTCGCCGACGCCCTGCTCGCCGATACCGGCCGGCCGCCGCTGCGGGACTCGGTCGCGATGTCGCGCCGGCCACTCGCCGCCCCGATCCGTCTCGGCGACCTCGCCGCCGCACCCGCCCCGACCGACCACATGACACCAGAGGAGAACAGCTGATGACCACCGACGATCTGAGCGGCGTCATCGTCGCCACCGCGCTGCCGTACGCCGAGGATCCTGACGCACCGGCTGGGCTGCGGGTCGACCTGGACCGGTACGCCGAGCACTGCCGGTGGCTGGTCGACAACGGGTGCCGCGGTGTCGGCCCGAACGGCTCGCTCGGCGAGTACTCGTCGCTGACCGACGACGAGCGGCTGGCGGTGGCGCGTACCGCTGTCGAGGCGGTGGGGGACGATGGCGTGGTGGTGGTCGGCGTACACGGGGCGGGGGCGCACCAGGCGAGGCACTGGGCGGAACGGGCCGCTGAGGCCGGGGCCACCGGGGTGCTCTGCCTGCCGCCGACGATGTACCGGGCCAACGACGCGGAGGTGCTGCACCACTTCGCGGAGGTGGCCGCCGTCGGGCTGCCGGTGATGGTCTACAACAACCCGATCGACACCAAGGTCGACCTGACCCCGGCGCTGCTCGCCGAGATCGCGCAGCTCGACAACGTGGTCGCGGTAAAGGAGTTCTCCGGGGATGTACGCCGGGTGCTGGAGATCCGCGAAGCGGCGCCCGAGCTGAACGTGGTTTCCGGCGCCGACGACGTGGTGCTTGAGTCGCTGCTGATGGGGGCGAAGGGCTGGTTCGCCGGCTTCCCGAACGTGTTCCCCGCCGAGTCGGTCCGGCTGTATGAGCTGGCCACCGCCGGCAAGCTGAACGAGGCCCGCGCCCTGTACGAGCCGCTGGTCGCCGCGTTCCGGTGGGATTCGCGTACCGAGTTCGTGCAGGCGATCAAGTACGCGATGGACCACGTCGGCAGGTACGGCGGCCCGTCCCGCCCGCCGCGCGGCCCGCTCTCGGAGGCTCAGCGGGCCCAGCTCGACACCGACATGCGCCGCGCCGTCGAAGGACTGCGACGCACCGCCGACGGCCCCGGGCACACCGCGGAGAGCCCGCGATGAGAGCCGCCCGCTACCTCACCGCGGTCGACTCGCACACCGAGGGGATGCCGACCCGGGTGGTCACCGGTGGTGTCGGTACGGTGCCGGGCGCGACGATGGCCGAGCGGCGTACGTACTTCGAAAAGCACCTCGACCACCTGCGCGAGCTGCTGGTCAACGAGCCGCGCGGGCACGCGGCGATGAGCGGCGCGATCCTGCAGCCGCCGAGCCGCCCGGACGCCGACTGGGGCGTGATCTTCATCGAGTCCTCTGGCTGCCTGCCGATGTGCGGCCACGGCACCATCGGGGTGGCGACGGTGCTGGTGGAGACCGGGATGGTGGAGGTCACCGAGCCGGTCACAGAGCTGCGGCTGGACGTACCGGCGGGGCTGGTCACCGCGTCGGTGGCGGTCCAGGATGGGCGCGCCATGTCGGTGACGATCGGGAACGTCGCGTCGTACTGCCACGAGCTCGACGCCCGCGTCGACGTCGCGGGGCTTGGCGACGTGCGGTACGACCTGGCGTACGGCGGCAACTTCTACGCCATCGTCGAGCTGGACGAGCTGGGGATCGACTTCGGCGACAAGGACGCGATGCTGCGGGCCGGGCTCGCGATCATGGACGCGGTCGGCGCGCAGCGGCGGCCCGTACACCCGGAGGACCCCGGGATCTCGGGCTGCAAGCACGTCTACCTGGCCGCGCCCGGCAGCACCGCGGCGCACTCCCGGCACGCGATGGCGATCCACCCCGGCTGGTTCGACCGTTCCCCGTGCGGCACCGGGACTTCGGCCCGGATGGCCCAGCTGTACGCCCGCGGCGAGCTGCCGCTGGACACCGACTTCGTCAACGAGTCACTGATCGGCGGCCGCTTCGTCGGCCGCCTGCTCGGCACCACGACCGTCGGGGACCGTACCGCCGTGTTGCCGGCGATCACCGGACGCGCCTGGATCACCGGGATGGCGCAGTACCTGCTCGACCCGACCGACCCGTACCCGAGGGGATTCACCCTGTGAGGAGACCTGTGAGCACCGACCCGCGCACCATCGTCAAACCCATCGACGCCGCCGGCTTCCGGGCGTACGTCCAGCACGACTGGGGTCCCGCCGACCGCACGGTACGGCTGCCCGCCGGCATCGCCGCCGCGTCCGCCGCGCACCGTACCCGGCTGAGCCAGGCGCTCGCTGGGGTACGGATCGCCGCACCTGCGGGGCACGCGCCGGTGCGCTCCAACGACACCGACTACCAGTTCCGCGCCGACAGCGACTTCGTCTGGCTGACCGGCTGCCAGGCCGAGGGTGCCGTGCTGGTGATGCACCCGGTGCCGGGTGGCCACGACGCCGAACTGTTCCTGCGGCCGCCCGCCGGCCCGGACGAGACCGACTTCTTCGCCAACGCCCGCGACGGCGAGCTGTGGAGCGGCCCGGTGCCGGGGCTCGCCGAATGGTCCGCCGCGCTCGACCTGCGCTGCCGCCCGCTGGACGAGCTGCCGTCGGCGCTGCGCGGCGGGGTGGTCGCGCCGATCGGGGTCGACCCGTTGCTGGACGCGCTCGCCGGCACCACCGTGGAGCAGGTGCTAACGCTGCGGCGTACCCTCGCCGAGCTGCGCCGGGTCAAGGGCGACTGGGAGGTCGGGGAGGTGCGGCGGGCGGCGGCGGCCACCGTACGCGGGTTCGCCGACGTCGCCCGGGAGCTGCCGGAGGCGGTCAAGGGCGGCGGCGAACGCTGGCTGCAGGGCACCTTCGACCGGCGGGCGCGTACCGACGGCAACGCGCCCGGGTACGCCTCCATCCTCGCCGCCGGCCCGCACGCGCCGGTGCTGCACTGGACCCGCTGCGACGGGCCGGTGCCGGGCGACGGGCTGCTGCTGATGGACGCCGGCGTCGAGGTCGACACGCTCTACACCGCTGACGTCACCCGTACCCTCCCGGTCTCCGGTGAGTACAACCCCACCCAACGCCGGGTGTACGAGCTGGTCCACGCCGCCCACCTCGCCGCCATGTCGGAGGTACGCCCCGGCCGGCCGTTCGCCGCGTTCTTCCACACCGCGATGCGGGTGCTCGCCGAAGGGCTGCACGACTGGGGGCTGCTGCCGGTGTCGGTGGACGAGGCGCTCAGCCCCGACGGGCAGCAGCACCGGCGCTACATCTGCTGCGGCGTCGGCCACCACATCGGGCTCGACGTGCACGACTGCTCCGCGGCGCGGCCGGAGGCGTACCACCAGGCGGCGCTGGAGCCGGGGATGACGCTCGCGGTGGAGCCCGGGCTGTACTTCCACGCCAACGATCTGACCCTGCCGCCGGAGCTGCGCGGCATCGGGGTACGGATCGAGGACAACCTGCTGGTGACCCGTACCGGTGCCGAGGTGCTGTCCGGGGCCTTGCCGATCGACCCGACCGGGCTGGAGTGCTGGGTCGCCGACCACACCGGCTGAGCCGGCGCCGACGATTGGATCGGCGGCTCCGGGGTACAGGAGCTGGCTGCGATGAGGTGATCGGAGTGGCTACCCGCAAGCAGGTCAAGGCCGCGCGTACCAACGTCAAGCAGGCGCAGA
>JBOGDG010000398.1:0-3819 GCA_050701655.1 Micromonosporaceae bacterium | reverse complement strand
CACCAAGTGGGGCGTGGTCACGGGTTCATGTGGGGGCGGGTCACGGGATGACAACACGCGGGGGAGATTTGGTTGCGGGTGGTGGGTTTCCGAGATTGGGTGGGTGAGCGGGCGGCGCACACCAGCTGCCCGTCGGACACGCGGCGGCGGCCAGCAGGGCCACGCCGGGACACAGAAGGCGGGCGGAGATGCACACGCCAGTACGTCGTCGGATCACCCGTACCCTCGCGATTGTCTCTACCGTGGTGCTGGCCGGAGCGCTCACCGCGTGCGGTGAGGAAGGCTCCTCAGGCACCGACAAGCCGGACGCCAGGGCCACCGGTCAAGGCTGTGAGCCGGTCAGGGGTGACGAGCTCGTCGTCCTCGCCGACGACAAGCAGCTGCAGACAGTGGACAACGTGGTGCCGGCGATCAACGCCAAGAAGGCCACCCCCGAGCTGATCGCCGCGCTGGACCAGGTGTCCGACGCGCTGGACACCACCAAGCTGATCGGGCTGAACAAGGCGGTCGACGTGGACCGCAAGTCGCCGGAGGCCGCCGCCGAGGCGTTCGCCAAGGAGGCGGGGATCGGCACCGGGCTCAAGAAGGGCTCCGGCGCGGTCACCATCGGGGTCGCCGACTTCAGCGAGAACAAGACCCTCGGGGCGCTCTACGCGTACGCCCTGAAGGCCGCCGGCTTCTCGCCGACCGTACGCAGCATCGGCAACCGCGAGCTCTACGAGCCGGCGCTGGAGAAGGGGCAGGTGCACATCGTCCCCGAGTACGCCGGCACGCTGACCGAGTTCCTCAACCAGAAGCACAACGGCAAGGACGCCGAGCCGGCCGCCTCCAGCGACCTGGAGCAGACCATGACGGCGCTCACCGAGCTGGGTGAGAAGTCCGGGCTGAAGTTCGGCAAGCCGTCGCAGGCCGCCGACCAGAACGCGTTCGCGGTGACGAAGGCGTTCGCCGACGAGCACGGCTTCAAGACGCTGTCGGACTTCGCGGAGCACTGCAGCGGCAAGGCCACCGTGCTGGGCGGCCCGCCGGAGTGCCCGAAGCGGCCGTTCTGCCAGCCGGGGCTGTCGGAGACGTACGGGCTGAACGTGGGCTCGTTCAAGTCCCTCGACGCGGGCGGCAAGCTCACCAAGGACGCGCTGCGCAACGGCGACGTCACGATCGGGCTGGTCTTCTCCTCGGACTCGCAGCTCAGCTCCTGAGGTACCCGTACCCACTCCATGATCATGGCTCCCGCCGTGTAGCTGTCACTACATGAAGGGAGCCATGATCATGGGGACGCGCGGGCTGGTGGTCGGCTTCGACCTGGACATGACGCTGGTGGACACCCGGGCCGGCATCGCCGCCACCTGGGACGAGGTGTCGCGGCGTACCGGGGTGCCGGTCGACAGCGCCGTCGTGGTGAGCCGGCTCGGTCCGCCGCTGGCCGAGGAGGCGGCGTACTGGTTTCCGCGGGAGTGGATCCCGGATGTGGTCGGGCTGTTCCGCGCCATCTACCCCACCCGCGCCGTCGAGCCCTCCCGGCTGCTGCCCGGTGCGGCTGATTCATTCGCGGCGGTACGCGACCACGCCGGCCAGATCATGGTGGTCACCTCGAAGCTGGGCCGGCTCGCACAGCTGCACCTGGACCATCTCGGTCTCAAGGCCGACGTGCTGGCGGGGAACGTGTTCGGAGGTGACAAGGGCGCGGTGCTGCGCGAACACGGCGCGTCGATCTACGTCGGCGACCACCTCGGAGACGTACGGGCCGCCCGGGTCGGCGGCTGCGTGTCGGTGACGGTCCCGACCGGCCCGATCTCCGCCGACGAGCTGCGTGCCGCCGGCGCGGATGTCGTGCTAGACGATCTGACTCGGTTCCCGGACTGGCTCCGAGCGCACCGTGGGCCGGGCGGGGCCGGCGGCGGGGGTGCCGTTTAGGCTCAGGGAGACCTGAGAGGGAGGCTCAATGGCGAGCACACAACCCGGCCCGAGAACCGTACGCGCACCCCGCGGCACCGCACTGAGCTGCGGAAACTGGCAGACCGAGGCGGCGTACCGGATGCTGCTGAACAACCTCGACCCCGACGTCGCGGAACGCCCGGACGACCTGGTGGTGTACGGCGGCACCGGGAAGGCCGCTCGCAACTGGGCCAGCTTCGAGGCGATCACCCGCACCCTGAGCACGCTCGGAGAAGACGAGACGATGCTGGTGCAGTCGGGCAAGCCGGTCGGGGTGTTCCGTACCCACGAATGGGCTCCCCGGGTGCTGATCGCCAACTCCAACCTGGTGGGGGACTGGGCGACCTGGCCGGAGTTCCGCCGCCTGGAAAAGCTCGGCCTGATGATGTACGGGCAGATGACCGCCGGCTCGTGGATCTACATCGGCACCCAGGGCATCCTGCAGGGCACGTACGAGACCTTCGCCGCAGTGGCTGCCAAACTCGCGGCCTCTGGCCGGTATGCGCACAGCAACGGGTCGCTGCGGGGGACCCTGACACTGACCGCTGGCTGCGGCGGGATGGGCGGGGCGCAGCCGCTCGCGGTCACCATGAACGACGGCGTCTGCCTGATCATCGATATCGACGCCACCCGGCTCCGCCGCCGGGTCGAGACCCGCTACCTGGACACCGTCGCTGGTGATCTGGATGCGGCGATCGACCAGGTGCTCGCCGCGAAGGAGAAAGGTCAACCGCTCTCGGTCGGGCTGGTCGGCAACGCCGCCACGCTGGTCCCCGAGATCCTGCGGCGCGGCGTACCGGTGGACATCGTCACCGATCAGACCTCGGCGCATGATCCGCTGAGCTACATCCCCGAAGGCATCGACCTCGGCGACGCACCGGACTACGCGGCGAAGAAGCCGGAGGAGTTCACCGACCGGGCGCGGCAGTCGATGGCGAAGCATGTCGAGGCGATGGTCGGGTTCATGGACGCCGGCGCCGAGGTGTTCGACTACGGCAACTCGATCCGCGGCGAGGCGAAGTTGGGCGGCTATCAGCGTGCCTTCGACTTCCCGGGGTTCGTGCCGGCGTACATCCGGCCGCTGTTCTGCGAGGGCAAGGGCCCGTTCCGGTGGGCGGCGCTGTCGGGCGACCCGAAGGACATCGCGGCGACCGACCGGGCGATCCTCGACCTGTTCCCGGAGAACGAGAGCCTCGCACGCTGGATCAAGCTGGCCGGCGAGCGGGTCGCGTTCCAGGGGCTGCCGGCCCGGATCTGCTGGCTCGGGTACGGCGAGCGCGACAAGGCCGGCCTGGCGTTCAACCAGCTGGTGGCGAGCGGGGAGGTGTCCGCACCACTGGTGATCGGCCGCGACCATCTCGACTGCGGGTCGGTGGCGAGCCCGTACCGGGAGACCGAGTCGATGGCCGACGGCTCGGACGCGATCGCCGACTGGCCGCTGCTGAACGCGCTGGTCAACACCGCATCGGGCGCCTCTTGGGTGAGCCTGCACCACGGTGGCGGGGTCGGCATCGGGCGCTCCATCCACGCCGGCCAGGTGTCGGTAGCCGACGGCACCGAGCTGGCCGCCCAGAAGATCGAGCGGGTGCTCACCAACGACCCCGGGATGGGCGTGATCCGCCACGTCGACGCCGGCTACGAGCTCGCCGATCACGTCGCCGAACACGCGGGGGTACGCGTACCGATGCGAGAATCGGGCGACCTACCACCCGCCGCAAGGGGCGAGCAGCAGCGGTGAGCAGTCTTCTGGTTGACAACATCGGGCTGTTGGTGACCGGGGATCCGGTGCACGGTGACGGTCCACTGGGGACGGTGGCGGACGCGGCGCTGGTGGCCGACGGCGGCACCGTGACGTGGCTCGGGCCGCGCGCCGCCGCGCCCGCC
>JBOGDG010000397.1:0-3828 GCA_050701655.1 Micromonosporaceae bacterium | reverse complement strand
GCTGCTGATCAACCTCGACGTGGTGCTGGCGCGGCACCACCTGCCGGCCGCCGCCGCGGGCGACTACGCGGTCGGCGCCATCCTCACCAAGATCGCGCTGTGGTTGCCGCAGGCGGTCGGGGTGGTGGTGCTGCCCCGGCTCGCCGACCCCGCCGACCGGCGCCGCACCATGCCGTGGGCGCTCGGGCTGATCGCGCTGCTCGACTCGGCGGTGGTGCTGGTCGCGGTGGTATTCGGGCCGCTGCTGTTCACCTTCATCGGCGGCGCCCGGTACGGCTTCCACGGCGGTCAGGCGTGGATGTTCGCGTGCCTCGGGTCGATGCTGGCGCTGGCGTACCTGCTGTTGTACTCGCGGATCGCGACCGCCGACCGGTGGTCCTCGGCAGCCGTGTGGGTGGCCGTCGTGGCCGAGATCGGGCTGGCGACGTTCTGGCTGCACGGCTCGGTGGTGCAGGTCGCCGCCGCCGCGCTCGTCAGTGTGGGCAGCCTGGTCGCCGTCGGCCTCGCGATCGAGTACCGCGCCCGGCGTTCGTCCCCGGAGTTCTCCACAGGTTATCCACAACCCTGAACTCGTGCTTTCGCGGAGGCTTGCGCGCCTTCTAGCGTGGTGTGCGGAATGATCACGCCTGACGGGGTGGGCCGTTGCTTGTGCAAAACTGGAGTCACTGTCCGGTACGAGTCCGGGGGGAAACCGTGTCTGTCGCCCATGTTGAGGAGCCACGCGGCCACACCGGCCCGTGGACCATCGCCGACGTCGAGGCGCTGCCCGAGCCACTCGACGGCACCCGGTACGAGATCCTCACACCCGGAGTGCTCACGATGAGCCCGGCACCAGCCACGCTCCATCAGCGGGTCTCCATGAAGCTGTCGATGTTGCTGATCGAAGCGGCGGGGGACCGCGACGTCGAGGTGCTGACGACGCTCAACCTGGAGATCCCCGCGGAGCGGCTGTGCATACCGGACGTCCTCGTGGTGGACGGGGCGGTCGCCGATACCGATCCGGTGCGGTGGACCGGCAAGGACATCCACGCCGTGGTGGAGATCGTCTCGCCGAGCTCGCGCCCGCACGACCGGATCATCAAGCCCCAGCTGTACGCCGAGGCGGAGATCCCGACGTACTGGCGGTTCGAGACGGAGAAGACGCCGCAGCTGATCGTCTTCGAGCTGCGACGCGGCCGGTACGCGCGCGTCGCCACCGTACGGGCGGGGGAGCCTGCCGAGGTGCCGATCCCGTACCCGGTCACCGTCGACCCTGCCGAGGTGGTGCGGCGCAGGCACCTCTGACCCGGGGCCGGGTCAGAGGTTGACCTGGTCGTGGCGGGCGTAGAAGTCGGCCCACTCGTCGGGGGACAGCAGCCGCGCGCTGCGGTGGATCTCGGCCAGCTCGGTGAAGAACTTCTCCCGCGGCGGCGCCGGGGCGAACAGGATCAGCATCGACGCGTCCTTGCCCGAGTCGTTGCGGAATCCGTGGATCCCGCCCTTCGGCACGTAGAAGAAGTCGCCCGGGTTACCGTCCACCCATGCCTTGCCGTCGTACACGGTGACGGTGCCGGAGAGCACGTAGAACGACTCGGAGAACGTACGGTGGAAGTGCGCTCCGGGCCCGCCCGCGTCCGGCGTCATGTTCCAGCGGAACAGCCCGAACTCCCCGTCGGTCAGCGCGCCCGTCGCCAGGAACGACACCGCGACGCTCTCGCGCATCTGCAGCGTGTCGATGCCGTTGGGGCGGATCACCCCGGTGATCTCGCCGGTCTCCCCGACATACGTCATCTGGACCTCCCGTGTACGGATCCGTCGGCCCGCTGGCCGCCGTAGCCCCAGTCCCAACCTAAGCCCTCGCCCACCCTTCGCCGCCCGATCTCCGCGGCGATCTCGTCCGGCCTATCGACCGGCCACCGTCGAACTATCACGACTCGACGTACGTGTCGTGGCGGCGGACCCACGACATCGTCCTTTCACCCTCCTGCCGGCCGAGCGGTGTGACGTCGACGTAGTGGTAGGTCCCTATGAAGTTCTCGAGGCCTCGGGCGTATGCCGAGTAGGTGTGGAAGACGCGCCCGGCATCGCGGAAGAAGACGCTCAGCCCATGGGCCTCTCCGGTGCGCGCCCCCGGTAACTCGAGGAAGTTGTAGACGGGAGGTGCCACCGTTTCGTCGAGGGTGACGTGGAAGTCGTAGTTGAAATCGCTGCCGTACGACGAATACCACGGAACCGTCCACTCCATACGCTTCCTGTAACTCTCCAGCTTCGCCAGCGGCGCCCGCCTTGATCGGCGTCAACGCGGTCGCGACCACGACGCTGTCCAGCGAGATCATGAACGACGCGATCCCGGCCAGGGCCAGAACCCAGCCCTGTTTCGAGCTCATCTGCTGGTCGGCGACCGGTTCAGATTTGCCCACTTCACACTCCTGATCAGAGATGGCTGAGTTTGCTCAGGCTACCATACGATCCTAATTTAGGACTGATACACTCAGTTTTATGACAAGCACGCGTTCGTACGGCCAGGCCTGCTCGGTGGCGCACGCACTCGACATGGTCGGTGAGCGCTGGTCGCTGCTGATCGTCCGCGAGCTGCTGCTGGGGCCCAAGCGATTCACCGATCTGCGGGCCGGGATCCCGACCGTGAGCCCCAACGTGCTGTCGCAACGCCTGCGTGAGCTCGAAGGTGTCGACGTGGTGCGAAACCGCAGGCTGGGACCGCCCACCAGCGCCTGGGTGTACGAGCTGACCGACTGGGGACGCGAGCTTGACGCGGTCCTCATCCAGCTCGGCCGCTGGGGTCGACGTTCGCCGCACCGGAAGCCGGCGGGTGACGCCAGCACCGACGCACTGATGCTCGCGATGCGGTGCCGATTCAGGCCAGACTCGGCCCGGGGCCTCGACGCGGAGTACGCGGTGCGGCTGGACGACGACGACTTCGGCATCAAGATCACCGATGGTCGCCTCGAGGTCGGGCGCTCTACCCCGTCGGCGCCGACGGCCACCATGGAAACCGACCGGCGAACCTTCGCCGGGCTCATGACCGGGAACCAGCGGGTGGACGTGGCCTCGGCCGCGGGTGAGGTGCGACTCGACGGCGACACCGACGCGGTAGACCGGCTCTTCGAAGCCGTCGCCTAGGGGCTCAGGGGCGGGTTGGGGGTTTGGGGGTGGACGTACGCGGCTGCCACGGCTGCCAGGGCGATCAGGGCGGCGGCTTGTGACCAGGTGCCGAGGGCCCAGGACTGGCCTTCGCCGATCAGCCGGCCGGTGACCGCTACCAGCGTCGCCACGGTGAGCCCGCCCAGCGCCGCCATCGGCAACAGGCTGACGGTGGCGCGTCTGATCAGCACGAACAGCAGGAACGCGGCGACCGGCAGGATCCCGCCGACCAGCCCCAGCAGACCGAGCAGCACCAGCCCGGTAACCGGCCCTTCAGGTCGTCGGCGGTCGGCGTACATTCCGGGGGTACGCCGCCGGGCCGGCAGCGCCGCAGCGACCAGCAGCAGCACCACCGCGAGCAGTCCGGTGAGCAGCCCGAGCTGGTACGTACGGTTCGGGCGGAACTCCAGCACCACCTCGCCGCCGGTGCCCTCGGGGAGGATCCACGCCTGTTGCCAGCCGTCGACGCGTACCGGGGTGAGGGTCTGGCCGTGCAGGGTGGCGGTCCAGCCGGCGTTGGCGTTCTCCGGGAAGAACAGGTACGACTCCGCGCCGCCCTCAATCCGCAGGGTGCGCCGCGTCGGGCCCCACGAGTCGACCGTCACCTCGCGCCGCGTGACCTCCAGCGCCTGCGAGCGTAAAGGCTCCAGCACGATGTCGTGCACCACGAACCGGTCCGACGGGAGG
>JBOGDG010000396.1:0-3831 GCA_050701655.1 Micromonosporaceae bacterium | reverse complement strand
GTCGACGCCTTCCGCGCCACCCGCTGAACCCCGCCGGGCGCACGGCCCGGCCGGCCCCCAGCCCCGCGACCCGCCGAGGCCGGCCCGCCAGATGCGCGACCCGCGGCTACCTGTTCTGGGGGAAGCCTAGGCTGACGCCGCCGTGGGACGGGTCCAGCCAACGGCTCGTCACCGCCTTGGTACGGGTGTAGAAGCGCACCCCGTCCGGCCCGTACGCGTGCGCGTCCCCGAACAGCGACTGTTTCCAACCGCCGAACGAGTGGTACGCCACCGGCACCGGGATCGGCACGTTGACGCCGACCATGCCGATCTGGACCTCGTACTGGAACCGGCGCGCGGCGCCGCCGTCGTCGGTGAAGATCGCGGTGCCGTTGCCGTACGGGTTGGCGTTGACCAGCTCGACCGCCGCCTCGTACGAGGGCGCCCGCACCACCGACAGTACGGGGCCGAAGATCTCGTCGGTGTAGACCGACATCTGCGGCGTGACGTGGTCGAACAGCGCCGGGCCGAGCCAGAAGCCGCCGTCGGCGCCGTCGATCGGATGCTTGCGCCCGTCGACCACCAGCTCGGCACCGTCCGTGACACCGGCTTCCAGGTAGGTGGCGACGCGGTCCCGGTGGGCGCGGGTGATCAGCGGCCCCATCTCGCAGCCGGGACGGGCGCCGTCGCCGACGTGCAGGTCGGCCATGCGTTCGGCGATCTTCCCGACCAGGGCGTCGCCGATCGGGTCGACCGCGATCACGGCGGAGATCGCCATGCAGCGTTCCCCGGCGGAGCCGAAGCCCGCGGAGACCGCCGCGTCGGCGGCCAGGTCCAGATCGGCGTCGGGTAGCACCACCATGTGGTTCTTGGCGCCGCCGAGCGCCTGCACCCGCTTCCCGTGCCGGGCGGCGGTTTCGTAGATGTAGCGTGCCACCGGGGTGGAGCCGACGAACGAGACGGCCTTCACGTCCGGGTGTTCCAGCAGCCCGTCCACGGCCACCTTGTCGCCGTGCAGCACGTTGAACACCCCGGCCGGCAGCCCCGCCTCGGCCCACAGCTCGGCGATCGCGATCGACGCCGACGGGTCCTTCTCGCTCGGCTTGAGCACCACTGCGTTGCCGCAGGCGACGGCGAGCGGAGCGAACCACAGCGGCACCATCGCCGGGAAGTTGAACGGCGAGATGATCGCGACCACGCCCAGCGGCTGCTGGATCGAGTAGACGTCCACCCCGCTGGAGGCGTTCTCGCTGTAGCTGCCCTTCAGCAACTGCGGCACCCCGCAGGCGAACTCGACGACTTCGAGGGCACGCTGCACCTCTCCGGCCGCATCCGCGGTCACCTTGCCGTGCTCGGCGGTCAGGATCGCCGCCAGGTCGTACTTGTGTGCCGCGAGCAGCTCCCGGAAGGCGAACATCACGGTCGTACGTTTCGCCAACGACGCGTCCCGCCAGCCGGGGAAAGCGCGGGCGGCGGCATCCACCGCCTGCTGTACCTCCGCCGGTGACGCGAAGTCGACCGAGCCCGCGACCTCACCGGTCGCCGGGTTGAAGATTTCGCCGGTACGCGTCGCCGCGCCCGACCACGGCTTGCCGTCGATCCAGTGCGTCACCTCGGTCATGCCCCGAACTCCTTCTGTACCGCCGCGACCGCGTCGCCGAGTATCCCGAGCGCCTCGGCCACCTCCTCGGTGGTGACCGTCATCGGCGGCGCCAGCCGCAGCACGTTGCCGTACAGGCCGCCCTTGCCGATCAGCAGGCCGCGGGCGCGGGTCTCCTCCAGGAGCTTGGTGGCGGCCGCGGCGTGCGGGTCGCCGTTGGGGTGGACCAGCTCGATGCCGACCATCAGCCCGGCGCCCCGTACGTCTCCCACGATGTCATGCTGCTCGGCGATCCGCCGCAGCCCGACCAGCAGCGCGGCGCCGAGGGTCGCGGCGTGTGCCTGCAGGTTGTGGTCGAGCAGGTAGTCCAACGCGGCGCTGGCGGCGGCGGTGGCGATCGGGTTGCCGCCGAAGGTGGAGATCGAGTTGGCGGTGAAGCAGTCCATCAGCCCGGCGCTGGCGACCACGCCGCCGATCGCGACGCCGTTGCCGAGCCCCTTCGCGAACGTCATCGCGTCCGGGGTGACCCGGTGCGCGTCGATGCCCCAGAAGTGCCCGCCGGTACGCCCCCAGCCGGTCTGCACCTCGTCGGAGATGAACAGGATCCCGTACTCGTCGAGCACCCGTTTGAACGCGTTGAACAATCCGGCCGGCGGCACCGTGAAGCCGCCGACGCCCTGGATCGGCTCGGCGATCATGCAGGCCACGTCGCCGGCGGTGGTGGTCTCGATGACGTTGCGCAGGTCGTCGACGCAGGCGGCGATGTAGTCCGCGTCCGACAGTGACGCGAAGGGGCCGCGGTAGCGGTAGCCGCCGTGCACGTAGCTGACCTGCACCGGGCTCAGCGACGACGCCGACCAGCCCCGGTTGCCGGTGATCGCCACCGTCCCGAAACCCCGCCCGTGGTACGAGTTGCGAAGCGCCAGCACCTGGTTGCTGCGGCGCCGCTGGGTGGCGAGCATCAGCGCCGCCTCGTTCGCCTCCGTACCAGAGTTGGTGAAGAACACCTTCGCGTCGGGGATGCCGGACAGCCCCGCGATCTTCTCGGCCAGCTCCACCTGGCGCCGCAACAGGTACAGCGTGGAGGTGTGGAAGATCCCGGTGTCGACCTGGGCGCGGATCGCGTCGGAGATCTCGGGGATGTCGTAGCCGATGCCGTTGGTGAGGATCCCGGCGAAGAAGTCCAGGTACTCGGTGCCGGAGGCGTCGCGTACCCGGCGCCCGGAGCCGCTGACGATCTCGAGCGGCTCGTCGTAGTAGAGCGCCAGCCACCCGGGCATCACCGCGCGGTGCCGGGCAAGCAGAGAGTCGCGGGCCGGTTCATTCGCTGCCATGCGCCGAGTGTCTGCCCGCGCACGGGTCAGGCTCCATGGACAAACTGTATCGAGATTCCCTAGCCGGCGGTACGGTATGCACACTGTACGCCCACCCGGAGGAGCGGCGATGTATCCGACCGTGGCGGAAGTACTGGCGCTGCCGGTGATGCGGGGCGCCGACGCGGCGGTCGTCGCGGGCGCGTCCGGGCTCGGGCGGCGGGTGCGCTGGGTGCACGTCGCCGAGGTGGCCGACATCGCGCAGCTGCTGCGCGGCGGTGAGCTGGTACTCACCACCGGGATCGCGCTGCCGGACGACGACGCCTCGCTCACCCGGTACGTCGACGACCTGGCGCGGGTCGGGGTTGCCGGCCTGGTGATCGAGCTGGTACGCCGCTGGCACGACGCGCTGCCCACGGCACTCACCAACGCCGCCGACCGGCACGGCCTGCCGTTGCTGACACTCGCCAAGGAGACCCGGTACGTCACCATCTCCGAGACCGTGATCTCGATGATCATGGATGCGCAGGTGGCCGAGCTGCGGGCCGCGCAGCAGGTGCACGAGACGTTCACCGGGCTCACGGTGGCCGGTGCCGAGCCGGCGGCGATCCTGCGCGAGGTGTCGCGGATGACCGGGATGTCGGTGGTGTTGGAGACGCTCGCGCACCACGTACTGGCCTACGACGCCGCCGGCCAGCCGCCGGGGGAGCTGCTCGCCGACTGGGAGCGGCGGTCCCGGGCGGTGACGCTGCCGGGGCGTACGGCGTACCACCCGGGCGCCGGCTGGCTGGTCACCATCGTGGGGGCGCGGGGCGACGACTGGGGGCGGCTGATCCTGCTCGCTCCCGCCGAGCCGCCGAGTCGGCACGTGGTGGTCGCCGAGCGGGCCGCCGACGCGCTGGCGCTCAACCGGCTGGTCGCCCGGGACCGGGACAGCCT
>JBOGDG010000395.1:0-3836 GCA_050701655.1 Micromonosporaceae bacterium | reverse complement strand
GGGTCTTGGAGGTACGGATGATCGCGCCCCTGCCGGTCGGCACCACGACCCGGCTGGCCAGCCGTTCGCCGTTCTCGCCGCGCAGCTCGGTCTCGGCGCCCTGGTTCGGAAGGATGGCCAGGAGCCCGTTGAACACCACCGCGGGAGGCTTGCCGTCCGCGCCGAAGATCGCGCACGTCGCCAGCGTGGACTTGGGCTGCTGCAGGTCCGGATGGGCGGACTCGGGCGGCGCCCCCTCCTCCTTGGGTAGCAGCTCAGTCGTCGCCTCTCCCACGTTGGCGGAGATGATCTCCTTCGGTGTCCCCTGCTCACGACTCGTCATCTGGATCGCGGCCTGCAGCTCGGTGATCCTGGCGAGCTTGTCCTTGAGCGCCACGTAGTACGGGTGCTCCGCGACGCCACCGACCTGGAAGACCTCCCCGACGACAGCGTTCGGTAGGGCGTCGGACGGCTCGCCTTCTCCGGAGATCGAGGGCTTGGCGATCTCCTGGCCCTCCGGCACGGCGGTGAGCCAGGCCGCGCCCACCTTGAGTGGAGTCTGTTCACTCCAGGTGAGCGCCTGCAGGACGATGTCCTCCCCGACGATCTTCAGCTTGTGGCCGCCGTGGATCAGGTACTTGTCGGTGGTCTCCTCGTCCTCCACCAGCAGTACGCCCGACGCGCTGAGCACCTGCTTCTCGTACGGGGTCTCGCCCACCACCATCACGGTCTCCAGGCCGTCGGTGGCGCCGGTGATGTCGGTCTTCGGCTGCGAGCAGAGGCTCCAGTCGCCGACCACCAGGTTGTCCTTGCTGGGCAGCGAGTCCGGCGCGTCCGGGATCCCGATCATGTAGCCGCGCGGGAACGGAGCGCCCTCGGAGGCGAGCGAGTTGCGCGAGATCTCGATCGGCTGGGGACTGCCGCCTGCCGAGCCGACCGCCAGCAGGGCGGAGGTGTAGTTGACCGCGGGATAGAGGGTGCCGTGGGCGAAGACGTACTTCGCGCCGGTCTCGCGCACCACGAGAACCACTGGTTTCTTGGCGCCCTGCGCGATCCACGAGCTGTTTCCGCCGGGCTTCCACAACCCGTACACCATGAAGCCGGCGACCCCGATCGCCGCGACCATGAAGCCGGCGAAGATCGCGCCGGCCGCGCGCCGGAACGGCGACTGCGCGGGGTCGGTCTCCCGCATCACCAGGGCGGCGACCACCCGCTGGATCATGAACTGGTACGAGTGGAGCTGATCCCGCCGGGTTGCCATTGATCCCTCCCCGTGTGGACGGCCGTCGGGCCGACCGGGTGTTCCTCTTACGATCGTGGGCATCCGGGCCGGCGCCGACCAGGTACGGCGGCGCGGACGCCGTACGCCACACTATTGGGCAAGTGCATGCGTCAGGCCAGTAAGCTCTGGACACTACGATAAGCGCACGACACGTCGGCGCCTGACGGGGGCAAGCGGAGGCCAGCAGGGTGACAACAGCTCGAGCCAGCGTCCCGACCGCCGGCATGCCCGTACCACCGCCTTCTGTTGTACGTGGCACCGCGACGCCGCCACCGCCCCGACCACCGGCACCCGCCGGGACGCCGCGGCTGATCAAGCTACCCGGCATGATGGGCGGCGTCCACGCCACCCAGATCGTGCTGTGGCAGGCGGCGATCGCGTTCGTGCTGGCGAGCCTGGGCAGGCACATGGCCGTGACCATCGCCGCCGTGGTGGTCGCCGGGCTGATCCTGATCTTCACCGCCATCTGGTATCGCGGACGCTGGGTCTACCAGTGGATCGGGCTGCGGCTGAGCTACCTGTCCCGGCCGCGGGCGCTGGTCACCGGCGCCCACGCCGACCGCCGCAGCGAGCTGCTGGGGTTCGTGCAGCCCGGCGCCACGGCGGACACGGTGGAGACCGACGAGTACGAGATCGGCGTACTGGACCACATCGGCGGCGCGGCGGCGATCATCGAGATCGCGACCGAGTCGAGCCTGGTGGTGGAGCGTCCGGTGAGCCTGCCGTCTCCGGCGTCGCTGCTGCCGCCACACGACCCGGACGCGCCGCCGGTAAGCCTGCAGCTGCTGCTGCAGGCGGTGCCCGCCCCGACGTTGACCGCGGTCAGCGTCAGCGCGGCGAGCTCGTACTACGCCCTGACCAACGGCTCGGTGCCGTCGCAGCGCCGGGCCTGGCTGGTGCTGCAGCTCGGCCACTCCGCCGGCTACTCCTCCGAGCAGATGCGGCAGGGCGTCGGCAACTCGGTACGCCGGCTGGTGCGCCGGCTGCGGCAGGAAGGCATCTCGGCGCGCCCGCTGGACCGTGAGGAGGCGCTGTCCACCCTGGCGAACCTGGCCCACCTCAACGCCAGCACCATCGAGACCAGCGCCGCGGTCGCCGCCGCCGCCACCGGCGCCACCATCGACATCCGGGCGATCATGGCGCGCAGCGGCGTCGACCCGCACGGCAGCCTGACGCCGCTGGTGCAGGAGCACTGGGACGTGTGGTGGTCGGAGTCGATCGCGCAGGCCTGTTTCGTGATCAAGCGTTGGCCCAGCCTGGACACCCCGGCGGGGCAGCACCTGATCAGCCAGCTCACCTCGGTGCCCAGCCTCGCCACCACGGTCTCGCTGGCCAGTCGCCGGGTGCCGCCGCCCGCCATGGAGCCGCCTCGGCCGGACAAGCGCGACGAGCGGAAACCCGATCGCAACCCACCCAAGCCGGCGGTCCACGCCGACGAGGTGACCGTCGAGCTGACGGTACGGATCGCCGCGCCCAACGTGCAGCGCCTCGCCTCGGTGAGCAACGCGCTGGCGGAGCGGGCGAAGAAGTGCGGCGCCCGGCTGGAACGGCTCGACGGCCAACAGGCACGCGGGGTGGCCGCCACACTCCCGCTGGGAGGGTTCCTGCCATGACGCACGCGATCGGCGAGCTCGGCGCGCACGTGACCGGCCACGCGGCGCTGGGAAACCTGGAGCTCAACACCGGCGGCGCCGGCCTGCTGCTCGGGCTCAACCGGCAGAACAGCCCGGTCACCGCACGGCTGTTCCGTCCGGAGCCGACCCGCGCGATGCTGGTCGGCGGGCTGGCCTGCGTGCAGCTGCTGGCGTACCGGGCGCTGGCCCTGGGCGTACGGGTGGTGGTGCAGTCGGCACGGGCGGCGGCCTGGGAGCGGTTCGCGAGCGGGGCCGGCGGTGGAGTCGGCTTCATCGCGCCGGGGGCCGCGATCGACACCCCCGCCACCGCCACCTTCCCGCAGCTGGTGATCATCGATGTCGGCCCCAGCGTGGGCGAGCTGGACGCGCAGGCCGGCTCCTGGCGTTCCACCCTCACGGTGCGCGACGAGCTGACCGCCTGGGATGTCGACACCCTCACCCGCGCCGACGTCGCGGTGATGCAGCCGCTGTCGGAGGTCGAGGCGGCGCTGGCCGCGTCCGCGCTCGGGCTGCACGAAGTGCAGGAGTGGATGTCGCGGATCCGCGCCGACATGGTGACGCTGGTCAGCCACGGCACCGTACGGTGGGCGCTGCTCGCCGCCTCCCCCGCCGAACAGCAGATCGTCGGCAACCCGACCCGCTACTGACCGCCCGGAACGCGGCGAAGCCAGCCCGCACGGAGCAGGCCACGCTCTCGGCGCCGGAGCACCGTACGGCCTTCGACGCCGGTCCCACCATCGGCGAGGAGCGCGACCAGAAGCAGTCACCGGGCCGGGCCCCGAAAGGCTCCCGCGGCTGAGCCGGTAAGCAGCTCACGGCCCCGCGGGGTCACGGCCCCGCGCGGGTCACGGTGGCCGCGGCGTGCGGTGGTCAGCCGTTGAGGCCGCGGGCCCAGCTGTAGAGGTCCAGCACCGCGCATGCGATCGGCACCACCGCGACCA
>JBOGDG010000394.1:0-3858 GCA_050701655.1 Micromonosporaceae bacterium | reverse complement strand
ACCCGCGGCCGCGGCGCCACCGGCGATCACCCGGCTGCCCATCATCAACGTGCCGGCGCTGGACATCACCACCATGGTGGTGTCGCCGCCGCCTTCCCGGCGTGGCTTGGCGCCCATCGCCACCCGCAGCTGGGCGTTGAGCCGCCGCATCACGTGCTGCAGCTCCTGCGGCGAGAACACCTGTGCCAGGATCCGCTGCCCGATCACCCGGAACCGGTACTCCAGCTCCGCCGACATCCGTACGGACAGCGCGTGCAGCGCCCGGTCCACGTCGTACGGGAGCTTCTTCAGATCCCCGCCGCTGGACTTCTCGATCTGGTTGAGGAACTGCTCCTGCAGCTTCGAGAAGTAGGTACGCAGCCGCCCGGTGGCCTCCACCTTGGCGCGGTTGGTCTCCGTGTTCAACGCCAGCGACCACTGCTTGGACTCGGAGCGCTTCCGGGAGTTGACCTTGCCGCGTTCCTCTTTCAACCGCGCCGCCTGCGCCGGATCCGGGTCGGCGGCCTTCATCCCCTCCATCGCCTGCATGTCCAGCCGTACGAACTCACTGCGGATCGACCGCAGTACGTTCGCCTGGTTGAGCAGGTGCCCCCGCGACGCCAACTTGATCAACGCGTGCTGCAGGTCGGCGACCCGGGATTCCTTCACCAGCTCAGCGGCGGCCTCCTTCGGCATCCGCAACGCCATCTCGGCCAGCCGCGACGAGACCGGGTAGAACGGCGCCGACCCGAACCGCGGCGCGTGCGCCTGCAGCAGCGCCACGTCGTCGTCGAGGATGGTGCGCCAACCCGGATACGCGTCGGTCTTGGTCAACGCGAACAACACCAGGTTGACTCGCTTACTCGCCTCCACCAGGAAGTTCATCTCCGGCTTGGAGAAAGGCGAGGAGGCGTCCACCACGAACAGCAGCGCGGTGGCCCGTTCCACCGCGTCCATCGCCACCTCGGCGTGCAGCGAGTCCAACCCGCCCACGCCCGGCGTGTCCACCAGGTTGACGTACTGCAGCAGGGGAGCGGAGTGCATGATCTGGATCCGCCGTGGCGGACGTACGCCGTTCGGCATGGAGCCGAGCACCGTACCCCAGTCCCGGATGTCCTCCGGGCGCAGCGGCACCGGATCCTCCCGCCCCGGTACGTACGCCCGCGCCCCGTGCTCGGTCGCGTGTACGAACTCCAGGTACGAGCTGGTCGCCACCGCGGCGTCTACCGGCGACAGGTTCGGCACCCCCACCAGCGCGTTGGTGATCGAGCTCTTGCCGCGCTTGGTCTCGCCGACCACGACGATCGACGGCCGCGTCTGCTCCCGGCGGCGCAGCATGTCCATATCGGACGCCGAGTCCGGGTCGACGCGCCGCAGCTGCGCCATCGCGTTGTCGATGCTGCCCCGCATGATCTTCTCGAGCTGCGAGGCGGTCATCCCGGCGGGCTTGGCCGGCGCGCTCATCGCACACCCTCGCTTCGCTCGGGCGGCGCTTCGCGCTCGCGCTGTGCCACCCATTCGCTCGCAAGCTCGCTCATCGGTGGACCTCCTTCCCCGTGGTGGTGCTGTGCCGTACGGTCACGAGCCGTCCTGTCGGTACACGGTTACCACGGGAGCCCGCAGCACCACACCGCGATCGAGATACCCCGGCACCTCGACGGCGGCGACGGTGCCGACCTTCCCCGGGTCCGTGGTGGCCGCGGCACCGCCGGCCTCGTGGTGCGCCGGATCGAACCGGGCGCCCGTCGGTGCCACGGTAGTGACACCGACCTCCTGCAGCGCCCAACCCAGCCGGTCAGCCAGTGCCTTGCTGGTGGCGCGGTCCCGTACGTAGATGCAGGTCTGCACCAGCGTGGAGCGCTCACCCTCGCTCTGCGCCGCCGATCCGTTGCCCGAGGCGGTCGGTACGACACGCGGCGCCGCCGCCGGTACAGTCTCCCGGCGCCCTAGCACCAGGAACAGCCCCGCGACCGCGGCCGCACCGAGCAGGGCACCGAAGAAGCCCACCAGCGCCGCCGGCACTGAGAACCCGCTCTCGCAGGTGACGGCCGCCGGCACCGCGAGCGGCTCACCGCGTACCGCCTGCGGGTTCGCCTCAGGAGACTCGTTGTCGGGGTTATCGGGGATGCCGCCGCCGGGGCCGGGCTGCTCCGGGCTGCTACCCGGCTGCTCGTTCTCACCCGGCTGCTCCTCGGCGTCGGGGGACTTGCCCTGGCCGGGATCACGGCGGCCCGTACCCGGGGAGGCTTCGTTCTGGTTCTGACCGGGGATCTGCTCGGATGGCTGGTCCGTCCCGGTGCACACCGGACCGCCCGCCATGCCGGTGAAGAGCCCGGTAAGCACCGCAAAGATGAGGGCGATACCTGCGGCGACGATACGGAGGCTGCTGGTCGTCATCGGCGCTCCTGTTTATGTTCGCGGATTGTGTTCGGGATGGGGTGGGTGGGCTCGGTCAGCGGGTGGCCTCGGCGCGTACCCGCTGGGACAACAGATAGAAGCCACGATGCGCGACGTGCGCGATGCGGGCCTGTGCGGGGCTGGCGCCCGCGACGGCGAACGCCCGCCATCGGGTCGCCGCGTCCAACGCCGCCTTCGCCAGCTGGGGTCCGCCGGCTCCGGCCATGTCCAGGATCCAGGCCGGATCGTGTGAGAGGGCGAGCCGGGTCAGCTCGACCTCCATGTTCTCGGGAAGGTCGACGCTGCCGGCACTGACCAGCTGCGCCACCTCGAGCAGCTTCAGCCGGTGGTACTCGGGCTGCTGTATCACGCGCTCGATCGCGTCGCGCAACATCTCGCGCTCGGCCGGCCGCTCGGCGTGCCCGGCGATCTTCTCCAGGGCGGACAGCCCCCAGCCCGCCTTGATGGCGTCGGTACGCCAGCGAAACGCCTGATCGAGCGTCTCCCGCAGCCGCGGGAACCCCGACGCGAGGAACAGCTTGCGCACCAGGTCACCGGTGGCGAGCTGCGGTTCGGCGACCAGGGCGGCGACCGCGAAGCTGATGCCGTACAGGTCGAGCAGCCGCAACAGCCGTCTGCGCTGCTCCTGCGACACCGGGCACTCCCGGTTGGCGAACAGGTCCGCGGAGGCCATCAGGATGGTGCGCTCCGCCTCGGACAGCTTCGCCAGCGCGCGCAGCGCCTCACAGTCCGCGGCGGTCAGCCGCCCCGCCTCACTGGTCTCGGCCAGCAGCCCGATCACCGGGACCACGTCGGAGACCGCCCGGCGCAGCACCTGGGCCTGCTGCTTGGCCAGCGGACCGGCGATCGGCCACGGGTCACCGCCGCCGGCGAACTTGTCGACCTTGTTCAGCAGCGCCAGCGAGTTGATCGGGTTGCTCGACAGCCGCGCCGAGATCGACCGGAACGCCTCGAGCGCCTCCAGGTCGTCCGCGCGGACCGACTGCGTGAACACGTAGATGATCGCCTCGGCACCGGAGAGCGCGTTCTGCGAATCCTGGTCGAGGTCGTCGTCGAAGAGGAACTTCTTGGCTTCCTCGCTGATCGGCGAGTTGGTGGAGGATAGACCGGGGGTGTCGACCACGGTGAGGTCCCGCAGCCGGTCACTGGTCAGTGTGCAGTCGATGTAACCGATCTCATTCCGGGGTACGTTCAGCCGCTGCGGCACCATCCCCGACTCGTCCAGCGGCAGACTGACGCGCGAGCCGTCGCGCTTCACCACGTCGACCCGGTCGGAGGTGCCGTACCGGAATTGGGTGACCAGCCGGGTGCACTCACCGACCTCGGTCTGCGCCACCCGTTTGCCGATCAACGAGTTGACCAGCGTCGACTTGCCCGACTTCAACCGCCCGGCGATCGCCACCCGTAACGGCTCACCGAGCCGCCGCCGTACGTCCATGACCGCGGCCTGGGTGGCTCCAC
>JBOGDG010000393.1:0-3860 GCA_050701655.1 Micromonosporaceae bacterium | reverse complement strand
CCCCGGCGCAGGCAGACGGTTCCGCCGCGCCGATCGCTGAGCCCGTCGCACCGGCCGTCCCGCGCGTCCACAGCCACTCACACGACCACGGCAACGAGGGGCTCGCCCGGCTGGTACGCGCCGTGCTGCCCTGGCCGCAACGCCGCCACTCCCCCTTCGACCAGCTGGTACGCACCCACCGCCGGATCCACCCGAGGACCGCCGAGCTGCCGTTGCTGCACCGGGCGCACGAGGTCGCCCACCAGCTGCACGACGGGCAGGTACGCCGTAGCGGAGAGCCGTACATCAGCCATCCGGTCGCGGTCGCGCAGATCCTGGCCGAGCTCGGGATGGACACCACCACGCTGGTGGCGGCGCTGCTGCACGACACGGTCGAGGACACCGCGTACACGCTGGGGCAGCTGCGGCGCGAGTTCGGCGAGTCGGTGACCCACCTGGTCGACGGGGTCACCAAGCTGGACGGGATGTTCTTCGGCGAGTCGGCGGAGGTGGAGACGATCCGCAAGATGATCGTCGCCGCCGGCCGCGACGTACGGGTGATCGTGATCAAGCTCGCCGACCGGCTGCACAACATGCGTACGTTGAAGTTCAAGGCCCGGGCGTCGCAGCTGCGTACCGCGACGGCGACCCGCGACGTGCTGGTGCCCCTGGCCGACCGGCTCGGGATCCACGTGTTCAAGCGGGAGCTCGAAGATCTGGTGCTCTCCACCCTGGACCCGGAGGGCTACGCCCTGATCGAGGAGTACCTCACCAGCCGGGAGGACCGCACCGCGCTGCTCACCGAGGTGGTCGCCCGGTTCCGGGAAGAGCTGCGGGCGGCCCGGGTGCCCGCCTCCGTCACCGCCCGCCCCCGGCACCACGCCTCGATCCACGCCGACATGGAAGCCAGCCCGACCCGGCAACCGTACGATCCGCCCCGGCTGGTGGTGCAGGTGTCCGGTCCCGCGACCGACTGTTACGCCGCGCTGGGCGCCGTACACGCCGTGTACCGGCCCGCGCCGGGGCGGTTCAAGGACTTCATCGCGACCCCGAAGTTCAACCTGTATCAGTCGCTGCACACCACCGTGATCGGGCCGGGCTCCGAGCCGGTCGAGGTGCTGCTGCGTACCGAGGAGATGCACCACACCGCTGAGTACGGCATCGTGGCCAACTACCGCACCGGCACCCGCACGCCCGCCGGCGAGCCGCGTGGCGAGGAGCTGGAGTGGCTGCGCCGACTCGTCGACTGGCAGAGCGAGGCGATCGACTCCTCGGCGTTCCTGGCGTCGCTGCGCTGCGACCTCTCCGAGGGCCAGGTCCAGGTCTTCACCACCGGCGGCGACCAGCTGATGCTCCCCACCGGCAGTACGCCGGTCGACGTGGCGTACGCGCTGTCGACCACCACCGGTGACCGGCTGATCGGCACGTACGTCAACGGCCGGATCGCGCCGGTGACCGCGATGCTCGACGACGGGGACGTGGTCGAGATGATCACCGCCGGCGGCGCGGACTACCCCGGCCCGTCCTCCGAGTGGCTCCAGACGGCGAAGACCGCGGCCGCACGGCTGCAGATCACGCAGTGGTTCGCCAACCGCGACGGCGCTCCCCCCGACGACGCGGCGCTGGCGAAGAAGATCGCCGACGGGCGGCACGCGGTGAGCCGTGAGCTGCGGCGCCGGGAGCGCACGCTGGCCAACGACACGCCGCTGATCGCGCTGGCTCAGCAGCTGGGCTATCCGGACGGCGACGCGCTCTACCTCGCCGTCGCCGACCAGCGCGCCGCCGCGGACGAGGTGGCCGAGCGGCTGATCGCCTCCGTCGACCACCGCTGAGATCTCGCCGTAGGCCGGGCCCGGGCCGGGGCGCTTGGGGGCACCGCTAGCCTGGGATGCCATGAACCCCCGCCGTACCGCTGGCGCCCGGCTCAAGGGCTTCGGATATCAGGCCTTCTACCGGCTGCCCGCGCCGCTGCGCCGCCGCGCGATCCGGCTGGTGGCACCGACATTCACCGTCGGCGCGGTGATCCTGGTACGCGACCGCGACGAACGCCTGCTGCTGCTGCGTCAGCCACCCGGCTTCGGCTGGTCGCTGCCCGGGGGCATGATCGACCGGGGTGAGCAGCCGGTGGAGTGCGCGGTACGGGAGCTGGCCGAGGAGACCGGGCTGCGGATCGAAGCCGAGCAGCTCTCCCCCGCCGCCCCGAACGCGCTGGTCCACCCGCGTGGCCGGTGGGTGGACTTCATCTTCGAGGCGCAGGTCGACCCCGACGATCACGAGCTGGTGGTCGACGGCGGCGAGGTGCTCGAAGCCCGCTGGTGCAGCGTGACGAGTCTGCCGCCGCTGACCGTACCGGCGGCTCGGCTGCTCGCCCGGTACGGCCTGGGCCCGTACCGCGACTACGACGAACTCCCCGGTTCGTGAGCGTCTGCGCGGTGGTGCTGGCCGCGGGTGCCGGCACCCGACTGCGGCCGCTGACCCTGCACCGCCCCAAGGCGCTCTGCCCGGTGGGCAACGTGCCGCTGTTGGAGCTGACGTTGCGCCGGCTGGCGGCGCTCGGCCTCGCCGGACCCGACACGGTCGCGGTGAACGCCTGCCATCTGGCCGACCAGATCGTGGCGTACGCCGACGCGCGGGCACACCTCTCGGTGGAGCCGCCGCCCGCGCTCGGTACGTCCGGCGGCGTCGCCAACCTCCGGGGCTGGATCGCGGGTCGCGCCGTACTGGTGTGCAACGCGGACGCGTACCTGCCGGCCGCGCACCCCGCCGACCTGCTGTCCGGCTGGGACGCGACGACCGTACGGATGCTGGTGGTGCCGCCGGCTCCGGGGAAGTCCGGCGAGTTCGGGGATGCCCGGCAGTGGCGGTTCGCGGGGATGTCGCTGCTGCCGTGGCGGGTCGCGGAGACGCTGCCTGCGGGGCCCGGCGATCTGGTCACCACCGCCTGGCGTCCCGCGGAGGCCACCGGGACGCTGGAGTACGTACGGTTCGGGGGCGAGTTCTTCGACTGCGGTACGCCGGCCGAGTATCTCGCGGCGAATCTGCACGCCAGCGGCGGCGCGAGCGTCGTCGGCTCGGGGGCGCGGGTGCACGGCCGGCTCACCCGCAGCGTGGTCTGGCCCGACGGGTATGTGGCGCCCGGCGAGCACCTGGTGGAGACGATCCGCGCGGGCCGCGACATCTCCGTGCCTGCGCACCTGTGATCGACCCCGCCGAGATCCGGCGCAGCCGCTGCGTACCGCTCCGGGCACCGTCTAGAGTGACCACATTCAGCCCCGACTCATCCGCGAGGAGCCGTTAGGTGATCACCGCCATCGTCTTGATCGACTGCGCCACTGACTCGATTCCGGAGGTCGCCCAGGCCATCGCGGAGCTGCCGGGTGTCAGCGAGGTCTACTCCGTCGCCGGACACATCGACCTGATCGCGGTGGTACGGGTCCGGGAGTTCGAACAGATCGCCGAGGTGATCGCCGGCGGCATCAGCAAGGTGCCGGGCGTGGTGGACACCGACAGCCACATCGCGTTCCGCGCGTACTCCCAGCACGATCTGGAAGAGGCGTTCTCGATCGGTTTCGAAGACGCCGACTGACTCCACAGGGCGCCCCAGCGCCAGACCACGCGCACCCCGACCCCGACACGTCAGAAAGGGCCTTCCCGGAACAGGCGGTTTCAAGGGGTCGTCGCAACGCCGCCTTGGTTTCTAGGTGGTGAGTAGATCACGCAAGCGCTCGGCTGGGGTCTCCCAGCCGAGCGTTTTGCGTGGGCGCCCGTTGAGTTCTTGGGCGACGTGTTCGAGGTCCTCGGGTCCGTAGACGCTCAGGTCGGTGCCCTTGGGGAAGTACTGGCGCAGCAGGCCGTTGGTGTTCTCCTCGCTGCCAGGGGCT
>JBOGDG010000392.1:0-3871 GCA_050701655.1 Micromonosporaceae bacterium | reverse complement strand
CCCTTGTACGCGGCGTACAGCATGCCGCGGGCCCACTCGCTGCGTACCCCGAAGACCAGCCGGTCGGGCTTGATGACGTCTTCCACCGCGAAGCCCTCGCGCAGGAACTCCGGGCTCCAGGCGACCTCCACCTCGGACTCGATCGGGGCGTGCCGGTTGACCAGCTCCTGCACCCAGGAGGCGGTGCCGACCGGGACGGTGGACTTGCCGACGATCAGCGCCTTGCGGGACAGGTGCGGCGCCAGCCCCATGATCGCGTTCTCGACGTACGTCAGGTCGGCGTTCATGCCGTCGGGGCGCTGCGGCGTACCGACGCAGACGAAGTGGACGTCGCCGAACTCGGCGGTCTGCTTGTAGTCGGTGGTGAACCGCAGCCGCCCGGTGGCCAGGTTGCGGCGCAGCAGCTCCCCGAGGCCGGGCTCGTGGAAGGGCACCTCCCCGGCGGCGAGCTTGGCGATCTTCGCTTCGTCAACGTCGAAACCGAGGACCTCGTACCCCAGCTCGGCCATGCAGATGGCGTGTGTGGCGCCCAGGTAGCCGGTGCCCAGGAAGGTCAACCGGGGTCGTGGTGCTCCCGATGGCGGCGTTACCGCGGCGTGTGGCTGGACGGGGGAGGTGCTCGGGTACTGAACGGTCACGCCTGGTCTCCTCGAAGCCAAGGGGGCGGTGTTGACTGTGGGGCGCTGGTGCGCGGTGGCGGCGGGGCCGGCGTACCGGACAAATTGCCCTTGCGGGCCCGCCTCGGGTGGAGGATAGCGGCTGAAGGTGTCTGTTGACCCATTGTCTACCCAGCTTGCTGGCCAACATGCGGTAGCCGGAAGGGTCTTCCGACGCCATATCTACTGCTAGGGACACGTTCCGGGGCAGGTCGCGGGTTGCGTCGGCACTGACGCGGACGTGTCGGATGCCACGCTGCGAGTACGCTCACTCGACGGTTACCCGTCGGTATTGTCGGTGCCTGAGGGAACGTTCAGGTGGGAGGCCAGGTGGCTGGGGACTCGGAGTTCGGGGCGTACCGCTTGCCGGAGGAGCACGAGGCGGTACGGGAAGCCGTACGCGAGGTGTGTGAGGCGAAGGTCGCGCCGCACGCCGCGCACGCCGACGAGACCGGGGAGTTCCCCGAGGAGTCGTACCAGGCGTTGAGGGCATCGGACTTCCACGCGCCGCACATCCCGGAGGAGTACGGCGGTGCCGGCGCCGACGCGCTCGCCACCGCGATCGTGATCGAAGAGGTGGCGCGGGTGTGCGCCAGCTCGTCGCTGATCCCGGCGGTGAACAAGCTCGGCACCATGCCGCTGCTGCTGGCCGCCTCCGACGCGCTGAAGAAGGAGTACCTGTCCGCGGTGGCGCGCGGCGACGGGATGTTCTCGTACTGCCTGTCCGAGCCGGAGGCCGGCAGCGACGTGGGGGCGATGAAGACCCGCGCCGAGCTCGACGGCGACAGCTACGTGCTCAACGGCGCGAAGCGCTGGATCACCAACGCCGGGGTCTCCGAGTTCTACACCGTCTTCGCGGTCACCGACCCGAGCGCCGGCTCCAACGGCATCTCCGCGTTCGTGGTGGAGAAGGGCGACGCCGGGGTCAGCTTCGGTGCCCCGGAGAAGAAGCTCGGCATCAAGGGCTCGCCCACGCGTGAGGTCTACTTCGACAACGTACGGATCCCGGCCTCGCGGATGATCGGCGTCGCCGGCGAGGGCTTCAAGACCGCGATGCGTACGCTAGACCACACCCGGGTCACCATCGGCGCCCAGGCGGTCGGCATCGCGCAGGGCGCGCTCGACTACGCCGCGGGGTACGTCAAGGAGCGCAGGCAGTTCGGCAAGGCGGTCGCCGAGTTCCAGGGTGTGCAGTTCATGATCGCCGACATGGCGATGAAGCTGGAGGCCGCCCGTCAGCTGGTGTACGTCTCCGCCGCCAAGTCCGAGCGGGGCGAGAGCGATCTGACGTTCTTCGGCGCCGCCGGCAAGTGCTTCGCCTCCGACATCGCGATGGAGGTCACCACCGACGCCGTACAGCTGCTCGGCGGCTACGGCTACACCAAGGACTACCCGGTGGAACGGATGATGCGCGACGCCAAGATCACCCAGATCTACGAGGGCACCAACCAGGTGCAGCGCATCGTGATCGCCCGCCAGCTCTTGCGATAGGGCTTTGGCCAGGCCCTTCCTATTGACAAGTTTCTTTACTTACTCCACTCTCTCGCATGAGAGCGCTCTCAAGTACCTTCCCACACCGCACCCCGGAGGACTTCTGATGCGACTCCCTGCGCTCACGATCGCGGCGGTATGCGCCGCGCTCGTTCTCACGCCGATACCCGCCGCCGCTGAGCGGTCCACGACCACCGCCACCCGCAGCGCTTCCACCACCGCTCCCGCCGAGGACGGCATCGCCGCGGAGCTCGAGGCGATGCAACGCGACCTGGACCTGACCGCCGCCGAGGCCAGCCTGCGCCTAACGCACGAAGCGGCCGCGCCGTACGTCGCGAAGCGGGTACGCAAGACACTCGGCGACCGGTTCGGCGGTGCCTGGTACGACGCCGACCGCAACCGCCTCGCCGTCGGTGTCACCAGCCCTGCGGACGCCGCCCGGGTACGCGCGGCGGGCGCCGTACCAGTGGAGGTGAAGCGCACCGAGCGTGACCTCGACACGGTCAAGGCGAAGCTGGACCGGTCACTGTCGCGCCGCGGCAACGCCCTGTACGCCTGGTACGTCGACGTGCCCGGCAACCGGGTCGTGGTCGCCGCAGCCACGCGTGCCGCGGCGGAGCGCGCGATCGCGGCGAGCGGAGTCGACGACTCGGCGGTACGCATCGTGACCCGCCGCCACGCACCCCGGCCCGTGTACGACGTACGCGGCGGCGACCAGTACGGCATCAACAACTCGGTGCTGTGCTCGGTGGGCTTCTCCGTCGCGGGCGGGTTCGTCACCGCCGGTCACTGCGGCAGCGCCGGCAGCTCGACCACCGGCTACAACGGCGTCTCGCAGGGCACCTTCCAAGGCTCCTCATTCCCCGGCAACGACTACGCCTGGGTACGGGTCAACTCGAACTGGACGCCGCGACCGTGGGTGAACAACTACTCCGGTGGCAACGTCGGAGTCGCCGGCTCGCAGGAGGCTGTGGTCGGAAGCTCGGTGTGCCGGTCCGGGCGTACCACCGGTTGGCGGTGCGGCACCATCGAGGCCAAGAACGTCACCGTGAACTACGGCAATGGCTCGTACGTGTACGGCCTGACCCAGACCAGCGCCTGCGCCGAGCCCGGCGACTCGGGCGGCTCGTACGTCACCGGCAACCAGGCGCAGGGCGTCACGTCCGGTGGATCCGGCAACTGCAGCAGCGGCGGCCGGACGTTCTTCCAGCCCGTCAACGAGATCCTGTCGGTGTACGGGCTGAGCCTCACCACCACCGGCGGCGGCAGCACCAGCCGGATAATCGGTCAGCAGAGCGGTAAGTGCATCGACGTGCCCTACTCCAACGGCGCCGACGGCCAGTACCTGTGGATCTGGAACTGCAACGGCACCGCCGCTCAGAACTGGACCTTCCCCGGCGACGGTACGATCCGCGCCTTCGGCCTGTGCATGGACGTCGCGTGGGGCTCCACGCAGAACGGCGCGGTGATCCAGCTCGCGCGCTGCAGTGGCAATCCGGCGCAGCAGTTCGTGCTCAGTGGCGCGGGCGACCTGGTGAACCCGCAGGCCAACAAGTGCGTCGACGTGAAGGACTGGAACACCGCGAACGGTGCGCGGCTACACCTGTGGGACTGCCACGGCGGCGCGAACCAGAAGTGGCGTCGCGGCTGACCCACCCGCTGCCTCCGGCCCGCCCGCCTGTAGCCGGCGGGCCGGTCAGCGGCGCGGGGGCTCGGTCCAGGGG
>JBOGDG010000391.1:0-3922 GCA_050701655.1 Micromonosporaceae bacterium | reverse complement strand
TTCTCCAGCGGCTCGAACGTCTTGCCGGGAGCGCGGGGCAGCTCGACCGCGGCCGGCGCGATGCTGCCGGTGCCGCAGACGTCGACCGCGTCCACCGGGGACAGCTCGGTCAGCCCGTTGAACTCGATCGCCTTGCCGGTCACCAGCACCCGGTCTCCGACCGCCACGTCGGTGCCGCCGCCGAAGGCGAACAGCCCGTCGGAGGTCGCCGGGTCGGCGTCCGGGGTCGAGTCCTGCAGGAAGAAGCCGCGCAGCTGGCCGCTGGCCTGGAAGTCGCCGGTGACGACGCCCTCGACGCGTACGGTCTGGCCCGCGAGTGGCGTCGCATCTCCGGAGCCCTGCACCTCGGCGATCTCGTGGGTGGCGGGCGAGTCGCAGCCGGCGGGCGGCGGCGGAGGCGGCGGCTCGGAGCCGCTGTTACGCGGATTCGGCGGCCCGGCGGTGAAGTCGGACGCGTTGTCGTCGGTGTCGGTGGCACCGTCGGCGTCACGCAGCGCGGCAGTGGTGTTGCTCAGCCCGGGGGCGGCGCCGCTGCCTTCGAAGAAGTTGGCGCCGCCGTACCCGACCAGGTCCCGGATACTGGCGATCTGCGCCTCGGAGCAGGGGGTGGAGCCGCCGTTGCAGGCCAGGCCAGAGGTGGTACGCGCCACGATCACCTTGCCGGAGCTGGCGCTCATCTGGGTGCTGCCGGTCGCGTCCGGTGTCGGCAGGGGAGTGGTGCCGCCGGTGCCCTGCGCGAGCTGGATCAGGTAGTGCCGCTGCGGCGCGATCGTGCCGGTCAGCGGCGTGGTGTTGTTGGCGAAGTGCCCGGTGCCGGTGCCGCTGGCGTACTGCACGGACCAGCCGTCGACGCTCACGGCCGTCTCGCTCCGGTTGTACAGCTCCACGAAATCATGGGTGTACGTCGCGCCGGAGTTGCCGCCGCCCCCGTACACCTGGCTGATCACAATGTCGGGGCTGGCCGCCGACGCGGGGCCGCCGATCGCGACGGCGAGCAGCGGCGCGGCGAGCCCGACGAACGCGGCGTACGACAAGCCGCGGCGCCACGCCGAACGCGTACCGAACATGGTGTCCTCCCCTGGTTCCGGGTCATCCCGGGGTCTCCGGGTGACCAGAACGGCTGAATCAACCTAGTCGCGGGTGAACACCCGCGGAAGACCCGTTCCGGTCGAACTGCCTCGCCCGCGGGGGCGGTACTTGAGCTGCTCTCGAGCCGGGTTCGAGCCGATCCTGATGAGATTCAGATACGCCGCGTCACCTTCCGGAGACCTAGCGTCGGGGACTCGGTGCCGGAGCTACCGATGTGAGGAGTCTGATCGGGGTGCGACGCGTACTGACGTGGGGCCTGGTGTTGCTGCTGCTGATCTGCGGAGCGGGCAGTTCCGTCGGGACGTGGTTCTGGGCGCAGTTCGACCGCGACACCTCCGGCAAGGTCGAATTCGTCAACAAGGTGGCGGTACCGCCGCTGGCGCCCTCGCGCGTCGACGGCAAGGGCCGGCGGGTCTTCGATCTGAAGGCCGCCGAGGGCGAGCACACCTTCGGCAAGGACACGATGAAGACGTGGGGCTTCAACGGCGGCTACCTCGGCCCGACGCTACGCGCCAAGCGGGGCGAGCAGGTGCTGGTGAACGTCAAGAACGGGCTGACAGAAGACACCACCGTGCACTGGCACGGCATGCACCTGCCGCCCGAGATGGACGGCGGACCGCACCAGCCGGTGGCGCCCGGTGAGACCTGGTCGCCGACCTGGAAGGTGGACCAGCCCGCCTCCACCCTGTGGTACCACCCGCATCCGCACGGCAAGACCATGCAGCACGTCTACCGCGGACTGGCCGGGATGTTCATCATCGACGACCCGCAGACCTCGAACGCCGCATTGCCCCACCGGTACGGCGTCGACGACATCCCGCTGATCGTGCAGGACAAGCAGATCACCGACGGCAAGCTGGACGAGGCGACCCGGTCCATGGGCGTCGGCATCCTGGGCGGCACGATCGCGGTGAACGGTACGGTCGGCCCGTACCTGGACGTGAAGACCGAGCGGGTACGACTCCGGCTGCTCAACGGCAACACCGCCCGGATCTACAACTTCGGCCTCGCCGACGGACGGAAGTTCACCGTGGTGGGCAGCGACGGCGGGCTGCTTCCCCGGGCGTACGAGACCGACCGGCTGGTGCTGTCGCCGGGCGAGCGGGCCGAGATCGTGGTGACGATGAAGCCCGGGCAGAAGTCGGTGCTGCGCAGCTACCCGGGGGCCGCCGAGCTGGACGTCATCCACAGCCGGTTCACCGGGATCGACGACACCCTCGACATTCTGGAGCTACGCGCCGCGAAGACGCTCGCCGACAGTCCCGCGGTGCCGAAGCGGCTGGTCGGCGTACCGCGGCTGGACCCGAAGGACGCGGCCCAGAAGCGGGAGCTGGTCTTCGGCGGCGAGACCATCAACGGCAAGTCGATGGACATGACCCGGGTTGACTACACCGTCGAGAAGGGCTCCATCGAGGTCTGGAAGGTCACCAGCGAGGATCGGCGGCCGCACAACCTCCATGTACACGACGTGCAGTTCCAGATCCTCACCGTCGACGGCAAGCCGCCGTCACCGGAGCTGGCGGGCTGGAAGGACACGATCTTCGTACCGCCCGGTGCGACGTTCGAGATCATCATGCGGTTCGACGACTTCGCCGACGCGGACTCGCCGTACATGTTCCACTGCCACATCCTGTTGCACGAGGACGAGGGCATGATGGGCCAGTTCGTGGTGGTCGAGCCGGGCCAGAAGGCCGGCACCATCACCCCACCCAAGGGCGCCAACCACGACGCCCACGGCAACTGACGTACCCCCCGGTCGAGGCCGCGCCCCCGCCCTCGACCGGGGCCGGTCCTACTCGGGCAGGCCGGGGTCGGGTTTGCCTTCGCGGTCGTCGCGGTCGGCCCAGTCGAGCAGCGGGGCGATGTCGAAGACGTGGTCGTCGATGTCGTGGTGCAGGTCGCCGAGGGCGGCGTACCGGGCGGGCATGGTGGCGATGGTGAAGTCAGCCGGGGACGCGGCGTCGATCTCGTCCCAGCGCACCGGCGCGGAGACCCGCCCGTCGGGGGTACCGCGCACCGAGTACGCCGCCGCGATCGTGTGGTCCCGCGCGTTCTGGTTGTAGTCGACGAAGAGCTGGTACGGGTCCCGGTCCTTCTTCCACCACACCGTGGTCGCGTCCGACGAGCGGCGCTCCACCTCGCGGGCGAACGCGAGCGCGGCCCGGCGTACCTCCTTGAAGCCGTGTACGGGCGGGATCCGTATGTAGATGTGCATCCCCTTGCTGCCGGTGGTCTTCGGGAAGCCGACCGCGCCCAGCTCGTCGAGCACCTCGTGAGCGACGTGGGCGACCCGGCGTACCGTGGCGAAGTCGGATTCCGGGCCGGGGTCGAGATCGATCCGCCACTCGTCGGGTTTCTCGGTGTCGGCGCGCCGGCTGTTCCACGGGTGAAACTCCACTGTGGACATCTGCACCGCCCAGATCACCTGCGCCAGGTCGGTGACGCACAGCTCGTTCGCGGTACGCCCCCAGCGCGGGAAATACAGCTGCACGGTCTCCACCCACGGCGGGGCGCCGGCGGGGAGCCGCTTCTGGTAGACTTTCTCGCCGGCCACGCCGGTGGGGTAGCGGTGCAGCATGCAGGGGCGTTCCCAGAGCGCGTTGACGATCCCGTCGCCGACGGAGACGTAGTAGTCGACCAGGTCCCGCTTGGTCTCGCCCCGCTCGGGGAAGTACACCCGGTCCGGGTTGGTCACCCGTACCACGTGATGACCGACCTCGACCTCGACGGACGGTGACTTGCTCGCCATCCCCCTACCTCACCACACCGGCAGCGCACGGGGCGTTACCCACAAGCCATGGCAGCCCGACGTGGCGGGTGGGCGTCGCTGGCC
>JBOGDG010000390.1:0-3941 GCA_050701655.1 Micromonosporaceae bacterium | reverse complement strand
CCTGGGGCGGGGTCGATCCCGAGCTGTGCCGGGTCGCCGCCGCCGGCGGAGCGGGGCTGGTGTGTGCGCACGCCGGCGGGCAGGAGCCGCGTACCCGGCCGCACCGGGTGGCGTACGACGATGTGGTCGCCGACGTGGTGACCACCGTGACCCGGCTCGCCGAGCGGGCGGTCGAGGCGGGGGTACGCCCGGACGGGATCCTGATCGACCCGGCGCACGACTTCGGCAAGAACACGTACCACTCGTTGGAGACCACCCGGCGGCTCGACGAGCTGGTCGCGACCGGGTGGCCGGTGCTGGTGGCGCTGTCGAACAAGGACTTCATCGGGGAGACCCTGGACCTGCCGGTCGACCAACGGCTGGAGGGCACCCTCGCCGCCACCGCGATCTCGGCCTGGCTCGGCGCCCGGGTGTTCCGCGCGCACCAGGTGACCGCCACCCGCCGGGTGCTGGACCTGGTGTCAGCGGTACGCGGCGACCGCCCACCCGCCGTAGCTCGCCGCGGCCTCGCGTAACCCGCCCCCGCTCGCAGCGCCCCAGGGGGCGCCGCCCGGACAGCCCAAGATCATGGGTCCACTGATGTCGTCATGACAGCATGAAGGGACCAATGATCTTGGGGAGACGGCGGGCGAGGCCACGCCGGCGGCTCAGTCGAGGGCGGCTTCGATGGTGTCGAAGGCGGCCGGCACGGTGTCGACCACCCGGAGCTTGTCGAAGGCGTCGGCGCGTACGAATCCGGCCTCGATCAGGCCACGCAGCCACCCCAGCAGACCGTCGTAGAACCGCTCGGGATCCAGCCCCTTGCGCTAGCCGTGGCTGCGGATCGCGGCGTACGGTCGATGTGCCGATTACCCGAATCGCGAGGGGTCGCGGGATGCGCACGGATGTGGACGACGATGCCGTGAGAATCGGGCAGCGGGTCAAGTGGTGGCGACTGGAGCGCAAGCTCTCGCAGCAGGTGCTGGCCGACCGCGCGGGCTTCAGCAAGGGCTACATCAGCAAGATCGAGAGCGGTGACGCCCGGGTTGACCGGCGTACCACCGTGGAGACGATCGCACACTCGCTGGGCGTCACGTACGGGGACCTGACCGGCCAGCCGTACCGTCCGGACACCCCCGACATGCAGCGCGCGCACGCCGCACTGGCCGCGACGCGTGTGGCGTTCCACAGCAGTTCCCTTGAGTACGGAAGCGGCGTCAAGCCGCGTCCGCTGGAAGCGATCGCCCCCGAGATCGAAACCGCCGCCGACGCGTGGCAGCGTTGTGATTACGCCGCTGCCGGGCAAGATCTGGCGCGCGTGGTCTCGGAGCTGCATGAGCATGTCGCCAATGGCGACAACAGACAGCGTTCGCTCTCATTGCTCGTGCACGGACTCGACGTGGCCGCCTGGACCGCGCGGGTGCTTGGCCACACTGACCTGGCTGGGTGGATGGCCGAGCGCGAGCACGAGGCCGCCAGGATGACCGAGGATCCCACGCTTGTCGGCTTCGCGGTTTGCACCCGGAGCCTTATGCTCGCCGCCGCAGAAGGTCGCCGGCTCGCAAAGGTGCTGGCCGAGAGCACGATCAACGATCTAGGCCGCCGCGCGAGCGGTGACACCCTGGAGTTGCTCGGGATGCTTCACCTGTCGGCCATGCACGCGGTACTGCCAGGTGATCCGTCCAACTACTTCAGCGAAGCTGAGGCGCTCGCTCGGCGTACAGGCGACGGCCTCTACCTGCGGTTGTGGTTCGGGCCGACAAACCTGGCACTCTGGAAGATGAAGGCCGCCGTGGAGGCCGGCGAAGGGGGCCGCGTAGAGGAGATCGCCCGGGGCGTGAATCTGGACGCCCTACCGGCCACCGCCCGGCGGGTGATGTTCTACCGCGACCTCGGGATAGGACTCGGCCAGCAGCGTGGACGCGAGACGGACGCGGTACGAGCCCTGATGACCGCCGAGCGCCTCGTGCCCGGGAAGCTGCGATTGGACCCACTCGTACGAGACACGGTCGGTCACATGCTGTCGCGTGCACGCGCCAGTGCTGGTGGTCCGGAAATGACCAGGCTCGCGCGGCACGTCGGCGTCTTCTGATTGGGTTGCCCACGAGGAAACATCCTGCGTCATCGCGCGCCTACCTTCTGTGCAAGTCCCACGGTGGACCGGATGCCCGTAAGCGCTCCGGCATCGGGGTGACCTGCGGGCGGGAGTCGTCCGCCGTACCGGCCAGGGGTGCGTGCTGACTGCCCATCGGGGCTTGCCGTGCGCATCCCGGGCCGGTCGACCACAAGACCGGGCGTGGCGGTTGAGCGGTCCCCTGACCGCACAGCAGTAGTCACGTCCGACCTGCACGGGAGGACGATCGGTGTGGTCACAGGCAGTCGCGATGCTGGTGGGATCGCTGCTTTGGGTTTCTGGCCGGACTCGCAACGTTCCGGCGCTCACTGAGATGGTGCCGCGACTGCGGCGAGACGCTGACCTGTCCCACATGCGTGCCAGGGCAGCGGAGGGGCTCGGTGTGAGCGAGGCATTCCCCACCGTCGACGCGTGGCTGCTGCGTGGACTGCTGAGCTGCGATCGGTGCGAACGTTTGATGTTGCCAGCGTCGGACCGGCATGGCACTCGGCTGTACTCCTGTGGGCCGCGTTGCCCACAGGAGGATCTATCCGCACAGCGAGTGGAGCAGGACATGCGGCTCGGTGCGCTGGTACGCGGTGTCACGACGCTGTATCCGGACACCGCGCACGTGAAAGCCAGCACCCACGTCACGCCGCTCGGGTGCGGCGAGCGGCCACCAATCGATGTGGAAGATCTGCGGCGCTGGGAGCAGTGCGATGTCACGGATCAGCGCGCGGTGATACGTGCGGCGTATGTGATGATCCGGGTCACGGTGCAGGGTTCGGTCCGGCCAGTGTGGCAGCACGACACTGTGGACTTGGCCCGGCGGGTGGTGACGGCGGTCGGCCGATGATGGTCGAGCCGAAACCGCCTCCGACCGCCGTCCCGGCGCAGCAGCGTGAGTGTGTCAACTGCGGATATCTGATCGCGGCGACCGACAACGGATGTTGGTCGCATATTGATACCGGTGGCGCGGACGCGGGCTGGATGTGCCCGCCTCCGCACATGACTCTGGCCGCACCCGCCGTGCCACCGGCAGCAGCGGTGGGGCATACGCCGGACCTCTCCCCAGGCCCGCCTGCCTCACCGCCCGACCCGCCATCCAACCCGCCGCGTGCGCGGCGGTTGACGGAGATCCCGACGTCACCGCGGCGCGGCCGGCCGGCCCCGAAGCCGCCGTCGCCGAAAAGGGAGCAGAGGTGATCCGGTGGTGGTGCATCGCGCTGTTCGTCGCTGGCGGTGTCGGCGATCTCCAGCGCCACCAGCGTCTCCGGCATCACCCCGACGGTGTACGCGCCGCCCGCGCGGGCGCCGTCCGCCACCGCGCCCATCATCGAGATGTGGCCGCCGCCCGAGACCAGGGTGTGACCGCGCCGCGCCAGCTCCGTACCGACCGCCCGGGCGAGGTCGAGGTAGCGCTGGTCGATGTCGAGCCCGGAGGCGCAGAACACCCCGACCGCGGCCACGTCAGCTCTCCACCGGAGGCCGGCCGGCGGCGCGTTCGGTTTCCTCGCGCGCGGTCTGCCGGTCGGCGTCGGCGGCGAGGATGTGGCCGATCGCCTCGCTGATGTCGTCGGTGACGCAGATCAGCTCCAGATCAGCCGGGTTGATCTTGTTGCCGCCGAGCATCGAGTCGCGCAGCCAGTCGAGCAGGCCGCGCCAGTACGCCGTACCCAGCAGCACCACCGGGAACCGGGTCACCTTGCCGGTCTGCACCAGGGTGAGCGCCTCGAACAGCTCGTCCATGGTGCCGAACCCGCCCGGCAGTACGACGAACGCGCGGGCGTACTTGACGAACATCGTCTTGCGTACGAAGAAGTAGCGGAAGTTGATCCCGATGTCGACC
>JBOGDG010000389.1:0-3963 GCA_050701655.1 Micromonosporaceae bacterium | reverse complement strand
GGTCGGCACCAGCCCCGCCCGGATGGTCACCATGGCCGAACGCCCGATGCGGATCGCCGTCTCCGCGATTGGCCTCACGCTCGCCGGGCTCGCGATCCTGCTCTCCCCGGAGCTGGCGATCGGCGCCGCCACCATGGCCACCACAGTCTGGCTCCTGCTCTCCATCGGCGGCCTGATCCAGCTCGCCGACTCCGTACACGGCACGCTCCGCTGACCTTCTCGGAGAACCGCCGCATCCGGTGCGCCGGATCCGCCAGGCTTCCACCCGATCCAGAAGAAGAGTGGCGTCAGCGGTGTTCGGGGTTCTCTGAGTCGAAGCGGCAGCCGGCGTCCCAGGCGGAGCGCTGGTTGCCGTACGCGGGGATGCCGCCGGCGTCCTTCAGCATCCGTGCCAGGTGCAGCAGGTTCCAGGTCATGAACGTGGTGTTGCGGTTGGTGAAGTCGTTCTCCGGGCCACCCGAGCCCTCGTCCAGATAGGACGGACCCGGCCCCGCCGCGCCGACCCAGCCGGCGTCGGCCTGGGGCGGGAGTGCGTACCCGAGGTGCTGCAGGCTGTAGAGCACGTTCATCGCGCAGTGCTTCGCGCCGTCCTCGTTGCCGGTGATCAGACAGCCCCCGACCCGGCCGTAATACGCGTACTGGCCGGCGTCGTTGAGCAGCGAAGAGCAGGCGTACAGCCGCTCGATGACCTGCTTCATCACCGAGCTGTTGTCGCCCAGCCAGATCGGGCCGGCGAGGATCAGGATGTCGGAGGCGAGCACCTGCTGGTAGAGCTCCGGCCACCCGTCGGTGGCCCAGCCGTGCTCGGTCATGTCCGGCCAGACCCCGGTGGCGATATCGTGGTCGACGGCGCGCAGCACCTCCACCTTGACGCCGTGCGTGGTCATGATCCGTTGGCTGATGTCGATCGGCCCCTGGGTGTGGCTGCGCTCGGTGGAGCGCTTCAAGGTGCAGTTGATGACCATGGCCCGCAGGTCGTCGTACTTGGCCGGGGGCGCCGAAGGTGTGCTCATCGCACACCCTCGCTTCGCTCGGGCGGCGCCTCGCACGGGCATGCGCCGCGCGGTGTCCGGGTTAAGGACCCTGTAAGGGATCCAGTGGGAGGGTGCGTCCGAGCACCCCGAAGGGCCGGTCGTCGCCGGGGAACCGGAAGCGCCGCAGGATGTCGACGAAGCCCATCCGGCGGTACAGCCGCCACGCGCGGGAGCCCTCGTGCGTGGCCTCCGGGGTGGAGAGCACCACGTGTCGCTCGGTGGTGCCGTCGAGCAGCGCCATCAGCTGACGTTCGCCCAGCCGGCGGCCCTGCGCCTCCGGCCGTACGTGCAGCTCGACCACCTCGAAGGTGTCGGTCAGCCACTGGTCGTACTCCTGCGGGGTGAGGCCGGCGCGTACCTGCTCGTGCCACCACTGGCCGCGCCCGGAGGTGTAGCCGTAGCCGAAGCCGAGCAGCCGGTCGTCGGCGGCGAGGGTGGCCATGGCGCGGAACCCCGCCCGGCTGGTGTGGGCGTACAGGAAGCCGCGCCGGGTGGCGGCCAGCTCCGCGGAGTACTCCATCGCCTCGGCGTACACCTGCAGCACCTCGTCGAGGCGCTTGACGACGTCCTCAGCCGTCCAGTGCACGAGCGTCATGGTCAGTGGGAGCCTCCCCCTCCTGCGGGCCGGCCCGATGTGGGCGCGGCTCGCGCTGACGGTACGCGAAACGTACAAGGCTGGCGGGGAGTGCCGCGCGTGCGAGTTGCGCCACTGCGCACCGGCGCCGCCGGCACGGCCCGATACACTCGACCGGTTCAATCCTTGGGAGTACGCCGCTACGGCGCCCTCCCGCGTCTCAAGCAGGCGATAGCGGACCCCTGGTCGCATGGGCGCCTCCATATGACGCGCCGCCCGTACCAGTCGAAAGGTTCCTTGTGCCTGCCGTTCCATCTCTTGCTGCGTCTTTTGCTGCCCTCGATCTGCCCCGCCCGTTGGTGGACGCGTTGACCCGCGCCGGGATCACCACCCCGTTCCCGATCCAGGCCGCCGCTATCCCGGACGCGCTCGCCGGGCGCGACGTACTCGGCCGGGGGCAGACCGGCTCCGGCAAGACGCTCGCTTTCGGGCTGCCGCTGCTGGCCTCGCTGGCCGGTCAGTCGGCCGCTCCTGGCCGGCCGCTCGCCGTCGTACTGGTGCCCACCCGGGAGCTCGCCAACCAGGTGCAGAGCACCCTGGAGCCGCTCGGGCGCAGCGTCCGGGTACGCGTCGCGAGCGCCGTCGGCGGGGTCCCGTACAGCCGGCAGATCACCGCGCTGCGGCGTGGCCTGGAGCTGCTGGTCGCCACCCCGGGCCGGCTCTCCGACCTGATCGACCGCGGCATCTGCGACCTCGGGTCGGTGCGTACCACCGTGCTCGACGAGGCCGACCAGATGTGCGACTTGGGGTTCCTGCCGGCGGTCAGCGAGCTGCTGGACCACACCCCGTCCCAGGGTCAGCGGCTGCTGTTCTCCGCCACCCTCGACGGTGATGTCGACACCCTGGTACGCCGCTACCTGACCAACCCGGTGAGCCACTCGATGGGCGAGGTCAGCGCGGCGGTCGACGCGATGGCGCACCACCTGTTGCTGGTGCCGCCGCGGGCGAAGTTGAGCGTCGCCGCCGCGATCGCGAACCGCTCCGGCCGCACCATGATGTTCGTCAAGACCAAGGACGGGGTGGACCAGCTGGTCTCCCAGCTGTCCGCGGTCGGGGTACGCGCCGGCGGCCTGCACGGCGGCAAGACGCAGCGGGTACGTACCCGCACGTTGGCGCAGTTCCGGGACGGTACGGCCGGGGTGCTGGTCGCCACCGACGTGGCCGCCCGCGGCATCCACGTCGATGACGTGTCGCTGGTGGTGCACGTGGACCCGCCGCGGGACCCCAAGGACTACCTGCACCGCGCCGGGCGTACCGCCAGGGCGGGGCGGGCCGGCACCGTGGTCAGCCTGGTACTGCCGCGGCAACGCGCCTGGGCCGCCAAGACCGTACGCGCCGCCGGGGTGAACCCGGGTGAGCTGCGGGTGCCGGCCGCCGACGCGCCCGAGCTGCACGAGCTGACAGGTGCCCGTACCCCCTCTGGGGTGCCGGTCCCGGTGTCCTTCGCCGCCGAGCGGCCCCGCCCGAACCGGGAGCGCCGTTTCCACGCCGAGCGCTCCGGCCAGCCGTCCGGTTCCCGTTTCGGGTCTCGGCGGTCGCAGGGTCGCGGTCAGTTCGCCAGCGCGGGGCAGCGGCGGCATGAACGTTCCCGATGACTGTGCGGTACGCCGTCGGGCTGCCCAACATCGGCGAGTTCGGCGACCCGGGGGTCCTGGTCTCGCTGGCGGTGGCGGCTGAGGAGCACGGCTGGGACGGGGTCTTCGTCTGGGACCACGTGCTCTACCGGGAGCCTGACTGGCCGGTGGCCAACCCGACCGTGGTGACGGCGGCGATCGCGGCGCGTACCAGCCGGATCCGGATCGGCACCCTGATGACCGCGCTGCCGCGGCGGCGGGTGCAGGTGGTGGCGCGCGAGGTGGCGTCGCTGGACGCGCTGTCGGGCGGCCGTACGGTGTTCGGCGCCGCGCTGGGGTCGATGGATGTGGAGTACGCCGCGTTCGGTGAGGACGCGGAGCCGCGTACCCGGGCGGAGATGCTGGACGAGTCGCTGGCCGTACTGGCGCAGTGGTGGTCCGGTGGGCAGGTGCGGCACGTCGGCCGGCACCTGACGGTGGACGGAGTCCGGATGCCGCCCACGGTGCAACGCCCCAGGGTGCCGATCTGGTGCGCCGGCCGGTGGCCCGCGAAGGTGGGGTTCCGCCGGGCCGCCCGGTGGGACGGGGTGGTGCCGACCCATCGCGAGTACGGCAAGGGCACCACGATGCCGCCGTCGGCGTTGGCCGAGGCGCTCGCGGTGGTGGCCGCCGAGCGGGGTGGCCTGGACGGCTTCGACGTGGCGCTGGAAGGGTGTACCTC